>JBFHRT010000442.1:0-2579 GCA_041591575.1 Spongiibacteraceae bacterium | reverse complement strand
GTTCTTCCCGCATCCTCCACGCTGATGGCCAGCCCCTCATTGAGCAAATGCTCGTACTGCACCACCGCTTTTAGCGCGTCGCGCAGCGTGCGCTGGTGGCTGAGCAGCAGGCTGACCGCGCCGAAATCGGCGAGCTGGCGCGATTCCGCCATGCGCAGGCCGAAGGTGGGGCAATCGCTGGCCTTGGCCGACTGCTCCAGCAGGCTGAGCACCGCGGCCGCGGGAATGCGCTGCTCCGAATCGCCCAGTTGCGCGCGGCTGAGCCCGACCTGGGTCAGCAGCGGCTGCGGGTTCAGCCCGAGATGTTCGGCCACCTCGAAATAGTTGGTCAGTACCGCAGCGCGAAAAAGAGTCGCCATTGTTAAGAATTCTGTCCGGCTGGTGAATGAGCTCGCTTGCCAAAAATATCCCCTGTCATGAAATGAAAAGCAAGTGGCAGGAAACGCGCGGCCGGCACCACACTGCGCCGCTAAGCTGTTGTCAGGTATGGATTTCCCGCCCCAACAGGCGCTGTCGCGAAAAGCGAAGCCGCTGTCACGTTATGAAAAGAAGCGACTTTGGGAAGTGCCTACAGTAAGGGCTGCATACAACAACAGGTGGTGACCATGGCAAACGTTATTCGCTTTTATGAAACCGGGGGACCCGAGGTCCTTCGCTACGAGGAAGCCGAGGTCGGCGCGCCCGGGCCGGGCGAGGTGCACCTTCGCCACGTGGCGGTGGGCCTGAACTATGCCGACACCTATTTCCGCAACGGCACCTACCCGATTCCGCTGCCCAACGGCATGGGCGTTGAGGCCGCCGGCGTGGTGTTGGCGGTGGGTGAAGGTGTCAGCAATGTGGCGCCCGGCGACCGCGTCACCTACACCGGTTTCATCAATACGCTGGGTGCCTACAGCACCGAGCGGCTGGTACCGGCGGCGCCGCTGATCAAGCTGCCCGAGAGCATCGCCTTTGAAACCGCGGCGGCGATGACCATGCGCGGACTGACTTCGGCCTACCTGATGCGCCGTATCTATCCGTTCCAGCCCGGCGACAGCATTCTGCTGCACGCGGCTGCCGGCGGTGTCGGCCTGATTATCTCGCAGTGGGCGAAACTGCTGGGGCTGACCGTTATCGGCACCGTTTCCACCGACGCCAAGGCCAAGATCGCCCGCGACCACGGCTGTGACTACACCATCAACTACAGCCATGAAGATGTGGCATCACAGGTGCGCGAAATCACCAATGGCGAAGGCGTGTCGGTGGTGTTCGACAGCGTTGGCCGCGACACCTTTATGGCCTCACTGGATTCGCTCAAGCGCCGCGGCCTGATGGTGTGCGTGGGCACCGCCTCCGGCACCATTGAGCCGTTTGATCCGCAGCTGCTGGCGATGAAAGGCTCGCTGCAACTGACGCGCCCGGCGCTGGCCGATTTCATTGCCGACCCCGCGGAAAAAGCCGAGCTGGCCGGCGAGATCTTCGACCATGTCGGCGCCGGCCGCATCCGCATCGAGATCAACCAGCACTACGCGCTGAAAGACGCGGTGCAGGCACACCGCGATCTCGAGGCCCGCAAGACGACCGGTTCGTCCATTTTCGTCATCTGAGGACACGACGCCATGCACGTGGAAGCCCTGACCTGCAGTATCGGCGCCCAACTGAGCGGCGTGAACCTGGCCGACGCCATTGGCGATGACGCGCTGTTTGCCGACATTCGCGCGCTGCTGCTGAAGCACAAAGTGCTGTTCCTGCGCGATCAGGACATCAGCCGCGCCGAGCACGTCGCCTTTGCCCGCCGCTTCGGTGAGCTGGAAGCGCACCCGGTGGCTGGCAGCGACCCCGAGCATCCCGGTCTGGTGCAGATCTACAAATCGCCGGATCAGCCTGTCGATCGTTACGAAAATGCCTGGCACAGCGACGCCAGCTGGCGCGAGGCGCCGCCCATGGGCTGCGTGCTGCGCTGCGTGGAGTGCCCGCCGGTGGGCGGCGATACCCTGTGGGCCAATATGGCGCTGGCCTATGAAAAGCTGCCGGCCCACATCAAGCAGCAGATTGCCGAGCTGCGCGCCCGCCACAGCATTGAGGCGAGCTTTGGCGCGGCCATGCCGATCGACAAACGCCTGGCGCTCAAGGCCCAGTTTCCAGATGCGGAACACCCGGTGGTGCGCAGCCACCCGGAAACCGGCGAGAAGATACTGTACGTCAATGCCTTCACCACTCACTTCAGCAACTACCACACGCCCGAGCGCGTGCGCTTCGGCCAGGATGCCAATCCCGGCGCCAGCCAGTTGCTCAACTACCTGATCAGCCAGGCTTACGTTCCCGAGTTTCAGGTGCGCTGGCGCTGGCAGAAAAACAGCGTGGCGATCTGGGATAACCGCAGCACCCAACACTACGCGGTGATGGATTATCCACCCTGTCACCGCAAGATGGAGCGCGCCGGCATCATCGGCGACAAACCCTATTGATCACAAACAATCGGCAACACGACCCGCTTTCAATTAATTTGTGGAGACAGCCATGAACTTTTTAGACGGTTCACTCTTCCCTGAAAACCAGGACAAGCTCGTTATCACCGCGGCCCCCTACGGCCCCGAATG
>JBFHRT010000441.1:0-2580 GCA_041591575.1 Spongiibacteraceae bacterium | reverse complement strand
CGTCGATCAGGTCGCTGCCGTAGCTCATGGTGATAACGTGGTACTGGCTGCGCACCAGGTTGCCGCCGGCGTCGAGCTGATCGCTGGCCGCCAGCGCAATGGCCTCGGCCGAGCCCGACAGTGGGCACAGGCCCACGGTGAACACGTTGATGCCGTCGGTGACCAGCTCCTGGTAGCAGACCTTGAACACGCCAAAACCGGTGTGCCAGCCGACCCCGGCAATGCCCTCGCCATTGTCGGTGTTGGCTCCCAGCTCGGAGGCGACAAAGGTGCCGTGGCCGAGGTTGTCGCAGGCGGGCTTGGCCGCGGTGCAGGGGTCCAGCCCCAGCAGCCCCGGGTTGAGTCCCACCAGATTGACCTGCTCCAGGCACTTGCCCGCCAGCTCCAGGCTGTCGCAGTCGGCACCGCTGTCCAGCACCGCCACCTTGGGCGTGTGGTAGTCGGTGGCCGAGGTGGTGGCGATGCCCTGGCGCAGATCCCAGGCCGCGGGCGCGTCGATATCGGCGCCGGCGCTGCCCTGGGTGCTGTTGAGTACCGGCCCGAAGATGGTCTGCACCACCTCGGTATGCCACTGACCGACGTTATGCAGATACCACTGCTCGTCGAAGAAACTGGCGCCGCCTGCGGGCGTCGGCCCAGGCTCCTCACTGGGTATCACCAGCACCCGGTAGTAGTCGGGTTCGGCGTAGGCGACATTGGGATTGCGGCGGTAGGCGGCGACCCGGGCCGGCACCGAGCCCGCCGGCACCCGCACCAGTTGCGTGCCGATGCCGGGCAGGGTCTTGATGGGACTGGCACCGGCGGCGCGGTGGGAACTGGCGATATCCGCGGCGGCGGTGCCGGGCCGGAACTTCACCAGCACCCGGTCGGGCGCAAAGGCGGGCGGTTTTGATAGGGCTTGTGGCTGTGCTTGCGAATGCTGCGAAAACGCAGCGGCGTAGAATAGCGCCAGCAGCAGCGCCGCCGGCCATGCAGGACCTTTCATGGTCTGCCTCCCCAAGATCAGAGGCCGCAACGACACTGCCAATGCCATCGACGCCAATCCCTGGCCGAGCCGGCACCGCGCCATCGCGGCAAAGTCACTCTGTTAGATTAGACAACAGCAGGGGCAGCTGCGCGTAGCGGAGAGGGGATATGGAAAATCCGTCTAAGCGGCAGTGCCGCTATAGACGAATGTTAGATTCAGTGACAACCCAGAGGCGGGCTGCCAGGTTAGCATAGGCAGCTGCGCCGACCGTTTCCAGGGCAGCGCGTTGGCTAACTGGCCATTAGTTTTGCGGCGTATGGGGGCGCTTGCGCGGCTTGGACTTGGCGCTGTCCTTGGGCTTATCAGCACTTTTCTTGTCACCGCCTTTAAAGCCGCCACCACCCTTGAACTTGTCGCCGCCCTGGCCGCGATGGGCGGCTTTGGGCTTGCGCGGCGCCTTGGCGGGCTTTTCGTCGAGGCGAGTGATGGCCAGACGCTGCTGGCAGACGCGGGCATTGGCCAGCGCGCTAAACACCTCACGGGGCATGCCCGCCGGCAGATCCACGGTACTGAAAGTGTCGTGGATTTCGATCTGGCCAATGAAACAGGCCTCGATATCGGCCTCGTTGGCGATGGCACCGACGATATTGCCGGGCTTGACGCCGTGCTGGTAGCCCACTTCCAGGCGGAAGTGCTCCATCTTCACGCCCTCGAGCTCGCTGCGCGCCTTGCCGCGCTCGGCCTTGGGCTTTTTGCCGCCGTCTTCACTGCCAGCTTTCTCGCGCCGCTCGGGGCGAAAGCGCTCGGCCATCAGCAGCGGCGCATCGCCCTGGGCCATGTGCGCCAGTGCCGCCGCCACCTGCAGCGGCTCGGCGCCGGTCTCCTGCAGGTATTCAGTGATCACGCTCTCGAACACGCCCAGCTCGCCGCGCTCACCTACGCCGGCAACGGTGTCGGCGATGCGCTGCTTGAAGCGCTTGAGGCGGTGCTGGTTGACGTCTTCCACACTGGGCAGCGCCATCGGCTCGATGGGCTGGCGGGTGGCGCGCTCGATGGACTTGAGCATGCGCATCTCGCGCCGGGCCACGAACAGGATGGCCTCGCCGCTGCGGCCGGCGCGGCCGGTGCGGCCAATGCGGTGCACATAGGACTCGGTGTCGTAGGGGATGTCGTAGTTGATAACGTGGCTGATGCGCGGCACGTCCAGGCCGCGGGCGACCACGTCGGTGGCCACCAGGATATCGATCTGGCCGCGGCGTAACTTGTCCACGGTCTTTTCACGCTGGGCCTGGGCGATGTCGCCATTGAGCGCCTCACAGGCGTGGCCGCGGGCGGACAGCTTCTCCGCCAGCTCCTCGGTGGCGACCTTGGTGCGCACAAAGATCAGCGCCGCGTCGAAGGGCTCGGTCTCGAGGATGCGGGTGAGGGCGTCCAGCTTGTGCAGTCCCGCCGCCGGCCAGTAGCGCTGGCGCACGGTGGTGGCGGTGGAGGTCTTGGATTCGATCTTGATGATTTCGGGCTTGCGCAGGTGGCGCTCGGCCACCTCGCGGATCACCTTGGGCATGGTCGCCGAGAACAGCGCGATCTGGCGCTGGGCCGGGGTGTGCTGCAGG
>JBFHRT010000440.1:0-2590 GCA_041591575.1 Spongiibacteraceae bacterium | reverse complement strand
TGTTTCACTCATGTTTGGTTCGGAACTCACCGGTAGATGTCCTCGGGGTCGCGCAGCACCGGCTCGGTGGCGGCCCAGTCGCCGTCTTCGAGGGTGCGGAAAAAGCAGCTCTGGCGGCCAGTGTGGCAGGCGATGCCGCCCAGCTGGCGCACCTGCAGCAGCACGGTGTCGCCGTCGCAGTCCAGCTGGATGCGCTCCACTTGCTGCACGTGGCCGGAGCTCTCGCCCTTGCGCCACAGCTGCCCGCGCGAGCGCGAGAAATACACCGCGCGGCCCTCGCTGGCGGTGAGCGCCAGTGACTCGCGGTTCATCCACGCCATCATCAGCACGCGACCGCTGTCGGCGTCCTGGGCGATGGCGGGCACCAGGCCGTCGCTGTTGAATTTCACGCTGTCGAGGAGCTTGTCAGACATTGCTTGGGCAGGTCCAGGCTGTAATCTCATTATTATGACACAGTGCCGTCCCGCACTGTATTTAGTGCTGTCGCAACAATAATTAGTGCCGTCGCAGCAACAGCAGCGCCGTCAGCGCCAGCAGCGCCCAGCTGGCCGGCGGCAGTGCGGCGGCGCCACCCAGCAGTGCCGGGTTGGCCAGCAGCAGGGCGCCGGCAGCCGCGGTGGCGGCGAGGCGGCCGTCGCGGCGGGCGCCCTCGGCCTTTTCCAGCCGTCGTTGCAGCTCGCTCACTTCGCGCTGCTGTTCCTGTTGGCGGTGCACCAGCTCGGGCGGCTGCCGGCTGCCATCTAGCAGGGTCTCGGGCAGGTGCGGCAGCTGCTCCAGCCAGCCCGGCAGGCGGTGGCTAACGCGGCGGATCATGTTCTGCGGCGAGTAGCGCTCGCGCAGCCAGCGCTCGAGGAAGGGCTTGGCGGTGTTCCACAGGTTGAGGTCCGGGTAGAGCTGGCGGCCCAGACCCTCGATATTGAGCAGGGTTTTCTGCAGCAGCACCAGTGAGGGCTGCACTTCCATGTCGAAGCGGCGCGCGGTCTGGAACAGGTAGATCAGCAGCTGGCCGAAGGAGATCTCCGCCAGCGGCTTTTCAAACACCGGCTCGCAGACGCTGCGGATGGCAGACTCGAACTCGTGTACCCGGGTGTCTGGCGGCACCCAGCCGCATTCCACGTGCAGGGTCGCCACTTCGCGGTAGTTGCGCTGGAAGATGGCGAGCAGGTTGCGCGCCAGGTAGTACTGGTCGGAATCGCTTAGACTGCCGATGATGGCGCAGTCGATGGCAATATACTGCGGTGATTCCGGGTGTTTGCGCGACACAAAGATGTTGCCCGGGTGCATGTCGGCGTGAAAGAAACTGTCGCGGAATACCTGGGTAAAAAAGATTTCGACACCGCGCTCGGCGAGCTTTTTCATGTCGGTATTCTGGGCCTTGAGGGCGTCGACATCGGTAACCGGGATACCTTCGATGCGCTCCATGACCAGCACCGTGCGGCGGGTGTAGTCCCAGTAAACTTCGGGCACATAGAGCAGTTCCGACTCGGCGAAGTTGCGTCGCAGCTGTGAGGTGTTGGCGCCTTCGCGTTGCAGATCCAGTTCGTCGAGAATAGTCAGTTCGTAGTCTTCAACGACCTCCAGCGGGCGTAGCCGGCGGCCATCCGGCACATGGTTCTGCACCAGCCGGGCGATGGTATAGAGCAGCAGAATGTCTTTGGCGATGGTGCGCTGAATGCCGGGGCGGATAACCTTGACCACAACTTCGCGACCGTCTTTCAGCTGCGCGCCGTGAACCTGGGCGACGGAGGCCGAGGCTAGCGGTGCAGCGTCAAAGCGAGCGAACAGTTCGGCCACCGGTTTGCCGAGGGCGTTTTCGATAATGTCCCGGGCCTGCTCGTTGTCAAAGGGCGGCACCTGATCCTGCAGTTTGGCCAGTTCCTCGGCGATATCGTCGGGCAGCAGGTCGCGGCGGGTGGAAAGCTGCTGGCCGAACTTGATAAATACGGGGCCCAGTGCCTCCAGTGCCAGGCGCAGGCGCTCCCCCCGGCTGGCTTTGGGAGCGGGCATCAGACGCCAGGGACCAAAACGCAACAGCAGGCAGAGCCAGGTGGGCAGGCGACTGGTCTCAATCAGCTGGTCGAGGCGAAAGCGAACCGCGATCGAGAGAATGGTGAGCAGGCGTCGGAGTCCAAACAAGGGGCGTTACTCGGTGGCTTCGGGTTGCAGGCGTTGGCGCAACAGGCGCAGTTTCGCGTCCAGGCGATCAGTGCGCAGGGTCAGGTCTTCAAGATCGCGGTAGAAATCTTCTACCTGAATCGGATGCGGCACCCATTGGCTTTCCTCGCGCACAAACTCGGTGGCCTGGCGTCGAAACGCCACCAGCGCTTGAGCGGCCCAGCGGCCACCCTGGCGCAGGGTGCGGCCAATCTGGTGGGCGGCGACGTCGCCAATCAGGCGGGCAAGGGGCGCTTCCCAATCGACATCCAGCTGGCCCAGGATTTCCCGAAGCTCAACAACTCGTGCGGTATCGCCGTCGACCCGCACATTGCCGTTGATCAGGGCGGCGGCCGGGTCATTGGCTAGCGCAATTTTGCTGAACTCATCCCAGCTACCGGTGAGGGTGGTTGTGGCGGGCGCCGTACTTTCTTCT
>JBFHRT010000439.1:0-2595 GCA_041591575.1 Spongiibacteraceae bacterium | reverse complement strand
GCACCGCCAGCGGCTCGGGCCCGCACAGTGCCAACGCCCATTCCACCAGGCACTCGGTGTCCGGGCGCGGAATCAGGGTGCTGGCATCCACCTCCAACTCCAGTGACCAGAATTCGCGGTGGCCGATCAGGTGCGCCACCGGCTCACCGCCGCGACGGCGCGCCAACAGCTCGCGAAAGGCGTGCTCCTCGTCGGCACTGACTTTGTGCTCGGGGTAGGCGTAGAGAAAGGTCTTGTTGCGTTTGAGGCAGTGGCACAGCAGCAGCGCCACATCCAGCGCCGTCGATTCTGCCTCGCCCGGCTCCGCACCGGCCAGCTCCCCGCCAACCAGCTCTGAGCGGCAGGCCAGCAGCTCGGCCACAGTGCTCATCGGCCGCCGCCCATCAGTCGCCCAGTGCCGCCAGCAGGTCGGCCTGGTGCTCCTGCACCAGCGGGTCGATGACGCTGTGCAGCTGCCCCTGCATCACCTCTTCCAGCTTGTACAGGGTGAGGTTGATGCGGTGGTCGGTGACCCGCCCCTGGGGAAAGTTGTAGGTGCGGATGCGTTCGGAGCGATCGCCACTGCCCACCAGGCTGCGGCGCTCGTCGGCCTGGGCCTGCTGCTGGGCGCTCACCGCGCTGTCCATCAGCTTGGCCTGTAGCAGCGACATGGCACGGGCACGGTTCTTGTGCTGGGAGCGCTCGTCCTGGCATTCCACCACGATGCCGCTGGGCAGGTGGGTGATGCGCACCGCGGAGTCGGTCTTGTTGACGTGCTGACCGCCGGCGCCGCTGGCGCGGTAGGTGTCGATGCGCAGGTCGGCCTTATTCAGTTCCACCTCGTCCACGTCTTCGGGCTCGGGCATCACCGCCACCGTGCAGGCGGAGGTGTGGATGCGGCCCTGGGATTCGGTTTCGGGTACCCGCTGCACGCGGTGGGCGCCGGACTCGAACTTCAGCTGGCCGTAGACATCGCGGCCCTCGACGCGGCTGATGATTTCTTTGTAGCCGCCGTGCTCGCCGGCGCGGTCGCTCAGCACTTCCACCCGCCAGCCCTGGCCCTCGGCGTAGCGGCTGTACATGCGGAACAGATCGCCGGCAAAAATCGCCGCCTCGTCGCCGCCGGTGCCGGCACGGATTTCCAGAAACACGTTGTGGGAGTCGTTGGGGTCACGCGGCAGCAGCAGCCGCTGCAGCTCGGCTTCCAGTTCCTGCTGGCGCGCGCGGCCGTCGCGGATTTCCTCCTCGGCCATCTCCCGCAACTCGGGGTCGTCCAGCATGCCCTCGGCGGCCGCCAGATCCTCGCACTGGGCGCGGTAGCGGCCGTGGCACTGCACCACCGGCTCGATCTCGGCGTACTCGCGCGACAGGCTGCGGAACTTGTCCTGATTGCCGATTACCTCGGCGTCGCTGAGCAGTGCGCCCAATTCCTCGTAGCGCTCCAGCAGCCCATCCAGTTTTGCAACAATCGATGCCTTCATAGTGCCTCGTCAGTCCTTATCCGCCGGGCCGAGCTGGAACAGCTCCCGCGCCCAGCGGATAACATCAGTATGCCCCCGGGCACCGGCTTCGCGCAGCTGGGTGCTGGGGCTGTGTATCAGCTTGTTGGTGAGGCCGCGGGCCAGCTGCTCCAGCACCCTGTCTGGATTCTCGCCGCGCGCCAACTGGCGCCGCGCCCGCTCCAGCTCGGCATCGCGCAGGGTCTCCGCCTTGGCGCGAAAATCCTTGACCGTATCCACCGCGTCCAGCTCGCGCAGCTGGCGCTGCCAGGCAACCACGCCCTCGTCGATGATCTGGTCGGCCTTGCGCGCCTCGCTCTGGCGGGCGCGCTTGTTCTCGTCGACAATCTCGCGCAGATCATCGACGGTATATAAATAGACGTCGGGCAGCTCGCCCACCTGGGGCTCGATGTCGCGCGGCACCGCGATATCCACCATCAGCATCGGCCGGTGCTTGCGCTTCTTGATGGCCGCCTCCACCGCGCCCTTGCCGAGAATGGGTAGCTGGCTGGCGGTGGAGGCGACCACGATATCGGTGCCGCGCAGGTAGTCGGGGATGTCCGACAGCAGCACCGCCTCGGCGCCGAACTGCTCCGCCAGGCGCCGCGCCCGGTCGAGGGTGCGGTTGGCGATGACGATGCGCTGCACGCCCTTTTCGCGCAGGTGGCGGGCCACCAGCTCGATGGTCTCGCCGGCGCCGATCAATAGCGCCGAACAGCTGCCCAGGTCGGCAAAGATATGCTGGGTGAGGCTGACCGCGGCGAAGGCCACCGATACCGGGTTTTCGCCAATGGCGGTGTCGGTGCGCACCCGCTTGGCCACCGAGAAGATATGGGGAAACAGCCGCGCCAGCTCGCCGCCCACGCTGCCGGCCTCGCGGGCCACCGCATAGGCTGATTTCATCTGCCCGAAGATCTGCGGCTCGCCCAGCACCATGGAATCCAGCCCCGCAGTGACCTGCATCATGTGGCGCAAAGCATCGACACCGCAGTGGCTGTAGCTGCAGGCCTTGAGTTCGGCCGCAGGCAGCTGGTGGTAGTCCGCCAGCCACTGCAGCAGCGGCTGGGCCAGCGCCTGCGCCGCGTCGTCCAGCGCAACTTCTCCCACCGCAAACAGT
>JBFHRT010000438.1:0-2607 GCA_041591575.1 Spongiibacteraceae bacterium | reverse complement strand
GCACGGTGCTGCCGGGCAGGAAATGGTTGAGTGGTTTTTTCTCGATGGGGTCGATGCAATAACCGCTGGAGCGACCGTAGCTGTTGTGTACGACCCGATGGTTTTTTCTGCCGCGCACGAAGCACAGCCCTCTCTGGCCCTCGTGCAGCTTGCAGGCGCGGGGGCAGATGTCGCACTGGATACGGCCGTCGCCCAGCGCGTGCCAGTAGTGAGTGCTGACTACGCTGGAATCTTCGGCGGGGTCGGGGATGGGAGTCTTACTCATGTGCTGCGCCCGGAGGCGGTGTTGCTCCCACTATCGGTCGATTATTAAACAATTGCAATGCGGTTGGCCCCGTCTGTGCCGGCCAAGTGCCGCTGCGGCGAGCGTGGCGCGAAAGTATGTGCTTACTAACCGCTTGTATAGCGACTGGCTTTTCTCCCCCCCGGCGGTTAGAATCCTGCGTCTTTGCAAAACGTATAAGTAGAGCCACGCGCTCTTACAATGCCAATTAGCTCCCGCCGGCTATCCGCCTTTTCGATGTCAGGTCTGTCGCCATCACTGCGTCGGGCCAGGGGTGTCCCCGGCTTGGAAGGGATCCGATGGAACAGACAGCTAAATCCGCGCGCCTGCGCGCCAGCGCCGAGGTGGTGCCGATCAGCGAGGGCCTGCACCGCCACCCGCTGAAGATCTGCCTGCTCGGCTACCGCAGCCACCCCTATGGCGGTGGTCAGGGCATCTATATCAAATACCTGAGTAAGGCGCTGGTGGAGGCCGGTCACCAGGTCGATGTGATCTCCGGCGAGCCCTATCCGCACCTGGACCCGCGGGTGCGGCTGATCAAGATGCCGGGCCTGAACCTGTACGAACACGGTCTCGGCTCCCTGCGCCTGCACCACCTCAGTTCGTTGACCAATATCCTGGAGTGGACCGGCAAGCTCACCGGCGCCTTTTCTGAGCCCCACTGCTTTGGTCGCCGTGCGCTGAAGTACCTCAAACGCCACGGTCGCCACTACGACATCATTCACGACAACCAGTGTTTGAGCTGGGGCATGCTCAAGTTGCAACAGCAGCGTTTTCCGCTGGTGACCACCATTCACCACCCCATCACCAGCGACCTGGATATTGCGCTGAAGGCGGCCAAGAGCGCGTGGCAGCGGTTGTTGATTCGCCGCTGGCACAGCTTTCTGACGATGCAGAAAAAGGTGGCGCGCCAGCTGCACAACGTGGTGACGGTGTCCGAGCGCTCACAGCAGGATATTGCCGCCGCCTTCGGCATGCAGCCCGCAGGGCTCAATGTGGTGCACTGCGGCATTGATACCGACGAGTTCCGGCCGCTGCCCGAGGTCGAGAAAAAGCCGCGTAGGCTGATGGCCACGGTATCTGCCGACGCGCCGCTCAAGGGCGCCCACTACCTGATCCGCGCCCTCAAGACATTGCGCCAGCGCTACCCCGATGTGGAGCTGCTGATGGTGGGCAAGCCCAAGCCCGGCGGTTCCACCGAGCGCCTGATTGAGCGCCTGGGGCTGAGCGACTGCGTGCACTGCGTCACCGGCATCAGTACCGAGCAGCTGGTCCGTCACTACAACGAGGCTGAAGTGGTGGTGGTGCCGTCTGTTTACGAGGGCTTTGGCCTGCCCGCCGGTGAGGCCATGGCCTGCGGGGCGCCGGTGGTCTCCACCGATGGCGGCGCTCTGCCCGAGGTGGTGGGCGATGCCTGTCTGCGGGTGCCGGTGAAAGACAGTGATGCCATCGCCGACGCGGTGAGTGAGTTGTTCGATAACCCGGAGCGCCGCCGCGAGCTGTCCCAGGCCGGCCGCGCGCGCATTGAAGAACTGTTCTGCTGGGCGCGGGTGGCGCGGCAGATGACCGACTATTACTGGCAGGTGATTGATCGTGCTAACCGTTGATTTCAAACACTTCGAGCTGAAACCCGGCGACCGCGTGCTGGACCTGGGCTGCGGCGAGGGCCGCCACGTCATCTCCTTCTATGCCGAGGCCGATGTTACTGCCGTCGGCGTCGACCTGGGTCTGAATGATCTGCGCACCGCCGCCGAGCGCGCCGGGGACTTTCTGGAGCCGGACAACGCCGCCAAGGGCTTCGGTCTGGCCAATGCCAACGCGCTGCAGCTGCCCTTTGCCGACAGCACCTTCGACAAGGTGGTCTGTTCCGAAGTGCTGGAGCACATCCCCGATTACCAGGGCGCGCTGCGCGAGATCGAGCGTGTGCTCAAGCCCGGTGGCCTGTTCTGTGCCAGTGTGCCGCGGGCCTGGCCCGAGCGCATCTGCTGGGCACTGAGCGAGGCCTATCACAAGGTTGAAGGCGGACACGTTCGCATCTTCAATGCCAGCAAATTGCGCGGCCAGATCCAGGCGCTGGGCTTTAAATTTTACAAGCGCCACTGGGCTCACGCTCTGCACGCGCCCTTCTGGTGGCTCAAGTGCCTGTTCTGGAAAAGCCAGGACAGCAACCCGCTGATCCGTCTCTACCACCGTTTTCTGGTGTGGGATCTGCTGGACCGGCCACTGTTCACCCGGGTGCTGGAGCGGGCGCTGAACCCCATCGTCGGCAAGAGCGTGGTGCTGTACTTCCGCAAGGAGGCTGCCTCATTAGCGGGCTGATCCTC
>JBFHRT010000437.1:0-2611 GCA_041591575.1 Spongiibacteraceae bacterium | reverse complement strand
GCTAACGGTGAACCGATGGCGCCGGGCAGCTACCGCATTCGCGGTGCGTTTTTTAACGGCGAAAAACTCGAGGCTACCCAGCCGTATGTCAAAGCCGACATCGGCAGTGTCAGTGTGCCTCCGGGCGGTGGCGCCAAGTTGCATTTGCAGGGCATTGGCACGGTGTCGCTGGCCGACGTGAAAGAAATTAGCTGAAGCGGGCCTTTGGTCCGAATCGGCAACACAACGAGCATTCGTTAGAAGGAGTCAGACCATGACGTTTCGCATCGCACTCAGCGGCCTCAATGCCGCTTCCAAACACCTGGATGTTACCGCGCACAATATCGCCAATGTCGAAACCTCGGGCTTCAAAAGCTCGCGCATCGAATTTGCCGATATATTCTCGGTGACGTCCACCGGTGTCAGCGCCACCGCTTCCGGCGATGGTGTGCGGGTGGCCTCGGTTAACCAGCAGTTTTCCCAGGGCAATATCGAATTCACCGACAACAACCTGGACCTGGCCATCAGCGGCGAGGGCTTCTTCACGCTGGCGGGCGGCGAGGGCCAGGTGTTTTCCCGGGCCGGTGCCTTCAGTGTCGACAAGGACGGCTTTGTGGTGAACAGCCAATTGCAGCGGCTGCAGATTTTTCCGCCCATTGCCGGCGGTTCCTCCTTCACCACGGGTTCACTGAACGACCTGCAGCTGGTGACCACTGAAAACCCGCCTCAAGCCACCAGCCAGGCGACCCTGGGCATCAACCTGCCCGCCGACGCACCGCTTCCTGCGGTGGGGGTGTTCGACCCCACCGTGCCCACCAGTTTCAATCACGCGACGTCGCTGACCATCTACGATTCACTGGGAGCTAGTCATACGGCCACCTCCTATTTTGTCAAAACCGCCACAGCCAATGAGTGGGAGCAGCACCTGTTTGTGGATGGCACGGCGGTGGGCGGCGCCAATACCGTTGCCTTTGACTCCAGCGGTCTGCTGACAACGCCGGCCACTGGCACCATCACCTACCCGGCGCATGACCCCGCCAATGGCGCTGCGCTGCTCAACCTGACCTTTGATTTTCAAAACTCGACCCAGTTCGGCGACCAGTTCTCGGTCAACAGCCTGTCGCAGAACGGTTTTGAGAGCGGCCGCTTGACTGGCATCGAGGTGGATGAGCAGGGCATCATCTCGGCCCGCTTCAGCAACCAGCAGACCGAGATACTCGGCAAGGTGGCGCTGACCACCTTCACCAACCCACAGGGCCTGCAGCAGCTGGGCAACACCACCTGGTCGCAGACCTTCGCCTCCGGCGAACCGCGGTTGGGTGAGGCCGGCACTTCCAACTTTGGCCTGGTGCAATCCGGCGCGCTGGAGGCCTCCAACGTGGACTTGACCGCGGAGCTGGTGGAGATGATCACCGCGCAGCGCAACTTCCAGGCCAACACGCAGATGATCTCGACCTCCGATGCGGTCACCCAGGCCATTATCAATATCCGCTAACGGCAGTAGTAAGGGGGTAGGCTGACATGGACAGAATGCTGTATCTGGGCATGACCGGCGCCAAGCATGTGGTGATGGCGCAGACCACCAATGCCAACAATCTGGCCAATGTCAGCACCGCCGGCTTTCGCGCCGACTTTCACACCCTGCTGGACGAGAGCGTGCCCGGCTTCGGTTACCCGACCCGGGCGAACGCCATCAGCGGCGGTCGCGACAGCAACCTGATGAGCGGCCCGATTCGCTCCACCGGCCGCCCGCTGGATGTCGCCGTCAACGGTGATGCCTGGCTGGCGGTGGTGGCGCCCGACGGTGGTGAAGCCTACAGCCGCCGCGGCGATTTCCACATCACCGCCAACGGCCAGTTGCTCAACGGCGCCGGCCAGCAGGTGCTGGGCGAGGGTGGCCCGGTGGCGCTGCCGGAGCACCAGAGCGTGAGCATCGGCGAAGACGGCACGGTGTCGGTGGTGCCGCTGGGACAGGGGCCAGAAACCCTGGTGGTGGTGGACCGCATCAAGCTGGTGGCGCTGGATGCCGAGCGGGTAGAGAAGGGCGATGACGGCCTGATGCGCCACCGCGATGGCTCACCGGGGGTGATCACCGCCGAATCGCGGCTGATGTCGGGGCACCTGGAGGCCTCCAACCTTAATGCCGTGGAAGCCATGGTCAATATGATCAACCTGTCGCGACAGTACGAAATGCAGGTAAAGGTGATGAGCACCGCCCGCGAAATTGCCGACGCCAGCGGTCGCCTGCTGCGGCTGGAGTAAATGTAGGTGCGGATTTATCCGCACACTCACCCGCGACAAAAGCATGTGCGGATAAATCCGCACCTACAGAAAGAGACAGGAGTACGGCATGAATCCGTCGTTATGGGTCGCCAAAACCGGACTGGATGCACAGCAGCTGCGGATGCAGGTGGTGAGCAACAACCTCGCCAACGCCAACACCACTGGCTTCAAGCGCGGCCGCGCGGTGTTTGAAGATCTGCTTTACCAGAATGTGCGCCAGGTGGGCGGGCAGACCTCGCAGCAGACCCGGTCGCCCAGCGGCCTGCACCTGGGCACCGGGGTGCGCATCGTCGCCACTGAAAAGCTGTTCCATCAGGGCACACTGACCCAGACCGAGGGTCAGTTGGAT
>JBFHRT010000436.1:0-2625 GCA_041591575.1 Spongiibacteraceae bacterium | reverse complement strand
GGCCTTGGTCGCCATATGGGCAAACATCAGGTACTCCATAGCGCTCAGATAGCGCGCCCGCAGCTGTTCGCGGTGAACCAGGCACCAGTCGTCAAAAATACCCTGCAGCAGATCGCCGCGATACAGCGACACCGCGTGTTTGAGCTGCTCGATGATCTCGGCACTGGCCAGCTCCGGCGGCGTATGGACACAGCCTCCCAGCGCGCGGTTGAAGCGGGCGATGTCCAGGCTGTAATCGGCCTGTTCGCGAAAAGTGATGCCGCTGGTGTCACTCTGCAGGTAGTTGTCCGGCTTCAGGCCGGCATCGCGCAACACGCGATTGACCCGCCATAAATCGGTGTTGAGCGCATTGCGTGCCCGCGAATCGGAAAGCCCGCCCCAAAATTCAGCGGCCACCAACTCGCGCGGAATGACGCGCCCGCGGTGGAGAATTAAATAGGAAAACAAGGCCTTGGCCTTGCGTGTTTGGAAGCTGTCTAGCGGTTGTTGGCCGGCGTGGAATTCCATGGGGCCTAACAGGCGAATCTGCAGGCTGGGCATCGGGAGCCTCCCCCTAAGGGTTCGGCGAGCACCGGGCTTGCGGCTTGGATAGCCGGGGTCGCATTCAATGGGTGACGATTGCAGCGGGTGTTGCGAGGCAGCCAAGCGGGCGGCGCCCGACTCGTCTGGCGCAGGGCGCGGTGTGACGATATGCGGATAGTTGAGGGCACGTGAGACTCCTGTCTCCCCCCGCGGGTGGGACTGCTAACCGTTCCACCGGGGCCTGCGGCTGTCCTAGCCGGAACCTGAAAGTATAGGTGGCGATTGTAGGGCTTGCAAAATTGAACGGCAACTGCATTTTCATGACCACACTTTGCGTGGCAAGCGGCGGCCTGCCAGCAGTGGCCGTGCGCTATGCTGAGAGACGTAGCGGTGAGCTGGGAGGCGGATGCTGTTGATAGGCCAGTTGGTGTGGCGAGGTGAGCTGTCTTGAGCCGCTACCTGCGCGGAGCAGCGCTGTGGCAACAAGTGGAGACGGTGGCAGCCACAGCGCGCGCAAACGGCGCGCTGTACACGCTGGTCTCACGCTGTGTGCAGCGCCAGGAAAACTGCGCGGGGCGTGCGCTTTCCCTACAGCTGCGGGTGTTGGAGGCCACGACAGATAAGCCGCGGCCAGCATCAAAGCGCGGCGCTTTCACTCCCTTCCTGCAACCAGATCCTCAGCATTATATTGGCGAACTCAGTGAGCGCTATCGCTGCCTGTTGAACTGCTTCAATGTGGTGGACCGGCATATCCTGATGGTGACAACTCACTATGTTGGCCAACGCACACCGCTGACCCCCGACGATTTCCTCGCTGCCGCCATCTGCCTGCAGGCCGCCAACGGCCTGGTGTTTTACAACGGCGGCAGTGAGGCCGGGGCCAGCGTCGAGCACAAGCACCTGCAGATGCTGCCGCTGCCGCTGCTTCCGTCTTCCTCATTTCCGCTGGCCGCGCTGTTTGCCGAGCTGGCGCCGGCGGCCGGTGCCATCGTGCAGACGGCGCTGCCCTTTGCCCACCGCCTCGCCGCCACAACCGCGGCCACCGGCGACAGCGAAGCGGCGCTGATCGCCTGCGCCGAGGCTAACTGGCACAGGTACCGGGCGATGTTGGCGGCCTTGCAATTGGCGCCGGCGGCAGACGGCTTGATGCCGCCGCACAACCTGCTGATGACCCGTGATTACCTGTGGCTGGTGCCGCGCCGCCGCGGCAGTTACCGGGGGCTGGAGGTCAATGCCTTGGGCTACGCCGGTGCGCTGCTGGTTCGCGGAGAAAGTCAGTACCGCCAGTTGCAGCGGCTGGGTTGCCTGGGGCTGCTGCAAGCGGTGGGCTGCAGCGCCGCGCCGGCCTGAATATGCGGCGGCTTCAGTCTGGGCCGGTCCGTATTGAGGACAGCGGAAAGCGCTGCTGCAACAGCGGTAATTTCATCGCGTCATGCTTGCGCGTGGCCTGGCAAAAAAAGGGAGAGGGGGCCCCAGGGAGACAAAGCCGCTGGAGTTGTCGACAGCTGGTTGTCAGTGTTCCCTGAGTTCGCGCACGCCCAGCCCGGTTCTTCGTTTGAGCATTTTTCTTAACGAGGTGGCGTCCGCGTAACCCAGTTTTTCGGCAATGACAATCATGGGGTAATTGCGCTGCAGCCAGAGCCGGGCCAGTTTCTCAAATACCTGTTCCTCGACTTCTTTATAAGTCAGCGATTCGTCTTTGAGTCGGCGCAGCAAGGTGCGCTCGCCGATGCCGAGTTTGTTTGATACGGCGCTGCGCGAAATGGGAGTGCCTTTCTCCAGCAGCGAAATAATGGATCTTTCAATGCTGGATCGCAGCGTTCTGAGGCTTCGGGTTTTTTGGTTGAGCTGGGAGTCCAGCGATTGATAGAGATGAGAGTCTGCCGACGGCAGCGGAATATCCAACAGATGGGCATCTACACATAACGCATAATCCTTCATATTAAAGCGGCATTGGCAGTTGAGCAGTCGCTCATACTTTTTCTTCAATCCAAAATCTGGATGCGCAAACCAGATTTCAGCCAGCTTGTAGGTTTCGTTAGGAAAACAGTCGCGCATCATGCGGGCGCTGGCACAAATGAAGGCGTCGTAGGAGTGGTGCGT
>JBFHRT010000435.1:0-2632 GCA_041591575.1 Spongiibacteraceae bacterium | reverse complement strand
GGTCTTTGGCGAGGAGGGTTTCGAGGTCGTTCGTCATAAGCTGCTGGGTCCGGGGTGTGGGTTGGGCGCAAAGTAATGATCAGCGGTCGGACGTCTGACATCGGAAGTCTGAAGCTTGCGGCTTCGCCGCAGACATTCCGCCGGTCGTGAATGGTGCGCACAGCGCACCCTACAAAAGCAACTACGCAAGTCGCGTAGGGTGCGCCGCGCGCACCGCTTTGTTTTGGTTTTTGCCTTTGGCGTCAGACTTCCGACTTCCGACTTCCGACGCCCGACTGCCCGTCACACCACTTCCGCCAGGTTGCCCTTGCTCTCCAGCCAGGCCTTGCGGTCGCCGCTGCGCTTCTTGGCCAGCAGCATGTCCATCACCGCGGCGGTGTCGTCGCCGGGCTGAACCACCAGCTGCACCAGGCGGCGGGTATCGGGATTCATGACGGTGTCGCGCAGCTGCAGCGGGTTCATTTCACCCAGCCCCTTGAAGCGGGTGACGGTGATCTTGCCGCGCTTGCCCTCGGCCTGCAGGCGGTCGATGACGCCCTGCTTTTCGGCATCGTCCAGGGCGTAGAACACTTCCTTGGCGATATCGATGCGGTACAGCGGCGGCATGGACACATAGACATGGCCCGCCGCCACCAGCGGCTTGAAGTGGCGCACGAACAGGGCGCAGATCAGGGTGGCGATGTGCAGGCCGTCGGAGTCGGCGTCGGCGAGAATGCAGACCTTGTGGTAGCGCAGCCCCGACAGATCGTCAGAGCCGGGGTCGACGCCAATGGCCACCGAGATGTCGTGCACCTCCTGGGAACCCAGCACTTCCTGCGAGTCCACCTCCCAGGTGTTGAGGATCTTGCCGCGCAGCGGCAGGATGGCCTGGAACTCGCGGTCGCGGGCCTGCTTGGCGGAGCCGCCGGCGGAGTCCCCTTCCACCAGGAACAGCTCGCCGCGCTCGGGATCGTCACCGGCGCAGTCGGCCAGTTTGCCGGGCAGTGCCGGCCCCGAGGTGACTTTCTTGCGCACCACTTTCTTGGCCTTGCGCATCCGCGTCTGGGCATTGCTGATGCATAGCTCGGCCAACTTTTCGGCGTCTTCGGTGTGCTGATTGAGCCACAGGCTGAAGGCGTCCTTGGCGACGCCGGAGACAAAGGCGGCGGCCTCGCGCGAACTCAATCGCTCCTTGGTCTGGCCGGAAAACTGGGGGTCGGCCAGCTTGAAGGACAGCACGTAGCAGCAGCGGTCCCAGATGTCTTCGGGGGTGAGTTTGACGCCGCGGGGCAGCAGGCTGCGGAATTCGCAGAACTCGCGCATGGCCTCCAGCAGGCCGCTGCGCAGGCCGTTGACGTGGGTGCCGCCCTGGGCGGTGGGAATCAGGTTGACGTAGGACTCGCAGGTGAGCTCGCCGCCCTCGGGCAGCCACTGCACCGCCCAGTCCACCGCCTCGTCGTTGCCGGCAAAGTGACCGACAAAGGGCTCAGTCGGCAGCGTCTCCCAGCCACGGGTGCTGGAGGTGAGGTAGTCGGGCAGGCCGTCCTGGTAGCACCACTCCTCGCTGCCGTCGCCGGTCTCGTCGACGAAGATCACTCGCAGGCCGGAGCACAGCACCGCCTTGGCGCGCAGCACATGCTTGAGCCGCGGCACCGAGAATTTGGCGGAGTCGAAGTATTTGGCATCAGGCCAGAAGCGCACGCTGGTGCCGGTGTTGCGCTTGCCGCAGCTGTCCACCACCGCCAGTTCCGAGGCCACCTCGCCACCGGCAAAGCCCATCTGGTAGACCTCGCCGCCGCGGCGGATGGTCACTTCCAACTTGGTGGACAGGGCGTTAACCACCGACACCCCAACCCCGTGCAGGCCACCGGAGAACTGGTAGTTCTTGTTGGAGAACTTGCCGCCGGCGTGCAGGGTGGTGAGGATGACCTCCACCCCGGGCCGACCCTGCTCCGGGTGAATGTCCACCGGCATGCCGCGGCCGTCATCGACACAGCTGAGCGAGCCATCTTTGTGCAGGGTGACCTTGAGTTCGCGGGCGTGGCCGGCCAGCGCCTCGTCGACGCTGTTGTCGATGATTTCCTGGGCGAGGTGATTGGGGCGGGTGGTGTCGGTGTACATGCCCGGGCGCTTGCGCACGGGCTCCAGCCCGGTGAGGACCTCAATGGATTCGGCGGTATAGGTGGATGACATCTAGTGCTTATCTCTCGTTATCGTGCGGCTGTTGTGGCAGCGCCCCGGTGCGCACGGCGCACCCTACGGAGCCGCGCTGTTCGCGTCCGACGTCAGACTTGTGGCGTCCGACCGCTGTGTTCCCAAGCCTGCAATTGTAAGAACTTCAGAATCTCCGGCAAGTGGCGCTCGAAGCCCTGGAAGTGGTGGTCGCCGCCCGGCTCCACGGTCAGCCGGCAGTCGCGGTAGCGCGCCGCCGCCCGGCGGTAGTCCAGGGTCTCGTCGCCGGTCTGCAGCAGCACCCAGTAGCGGGCGGGATCGGCCAGCTCGGCCACCTCCATCGCCTGCAATTCCCGCTGGTGACTGTCGTCCAGGGTGAAGCGCTGGCCGCTGTAGGGGTTGCACTGCTCCACGCCGAGGATCTCAGCCACCAGCTCGTGGGGCTGCACCGCCGGATTGACCAGTACCGCCGGCAGCTCGT
>JBFHRT010000434.1:0-2637 GCA_041591575.1 Spongiibacteraceae bacterium | reverse complement strand
CTACCACTCTTGGTGGTGATCGCAATTACACCAGCGGTACTGTTGGCGCCGTATAGAGTGGTCTGGGGGCCGCGCAGAATCTCGATTCGCTCGACAGTGGCGGGATCAATTTGGCCCAACAGATGGCCGATACCGCCCGATCGCGCCTCATTGATTTTGACGCCATCGATTACAACGAGGACGTTGCCATCGGAAAATCCGCGCAGCTTGGGATAGTTTAACTGACCGGGACCACCGGCCTGTTTAAACTCGACACCGGCCACGCCGCGCAGCACTTCGGTCAGGTCAGTAAAACCCTTTTCCTTGATTTCACGCTCGGTGATCACAGTCACTGACTGGGTGGTATTGGTAAGACTTTTGTCCAGCTTGGACGCGCTGATAATGACATCATCAGCAACAGCAAGCTGTGCCGATGCCATTACAATGGCCAGGGCCAGTGCTTTTTTCATGGGGAAACCTCTACATCTGGCTGCAGAGGGAGGACGAACGCACGCCGCCCGCGCCAATCTCTGACGGGCTATTTACAACATCAAAATAAAATAGGGCGAGTGCTCGGAGATTCTCCCGTTACAGCAACAATAAACGTCAATACATTCGGTTTACGCTACTGCAACGGTGCGGCCGCCCACTGAGAAGCCTCGCTCAATGGCACAGTAACGACTTGCGATGGCAGGTCTCCTGACTCGTACATCGTCGCTTGCTTCCGCCTTCCCGACAGTGACTGTCAGTGGCCTTGTGGAAACTCACTCCGTACTTACAGTTGCGAGGACAGTTGCGGATTTTCACCGCATTCCCTTTTAATCCCCTGCTCTCACGTGGTGAGGGGGAGCGCATCGCTGGCGCGCATACTAAAGCGAAAACGGACAATGTCAAGCATTGCAAATTGACAAGGGGTGGCCCGGTATGAACAATAGCCGCCACTGGAGACCGTGGTTCCGACAGGATTAAATGGGAACAGGGTGCGCCGGCGAACCTTCGCCCGCCATGCCCTGACTGCCCCCGCAACTGTAGGCGCCGAGTTTATCGTCCCGCATATACCACTAGCGCGAAGCTGCCGAACGCAGAGCGCCGGGAAGGTTAACGATAAACGTCGAGGCGCGAGTCAGGAGACCTGCCACCGTCACATCCACTGCCAGTGAATCGGGGTGAATTCACTGACATGACTGCTTGATACCGCGGCGCTGGCTCGGCGCGGTTCAGTGCTCTTGAACCTCACATGATGCGACTAGCTTGTTGGGCGCGCCGCCGGGCGCTGGCGCTGCAGTTTTTTTGCCGTGCGTGCTGCCTTGTCACCGCGGCAGGTGCCGCTATTGCCGCAGATAAACCCCTGCCGACCATCGTCTCCACCAATATGTGTGCAGACCAGATGGTGCTCGGCCTGGCGGCTCCGGAGCAGATTCTGTCGCTGTCCTACAAATCCAAAGATCCGCAGATGTCTCTACTGGCGGAGCAGGCCCGCCGCTTCCCCACCAACTACGCCAGCGCCGAAGAAATTCTGCAACTGAACCCCGATCTGGTGGTGGCCTCAAGATCCTGGAGCGGCAGCCGCCACGGCCAGCTACTGCAAGAGCGCGGCATTCGCGTGCTGGTGCTTTCCTATCCCAATACCCTGGCAGGCATTCTGCATAACACTGAAACACTGGCCGCGGCCTTGGGCCGTGACGAGGCCGGCGCCGCACTGTTGGCGGATATCGAACAGCGCGTCGCAGCGCTTGGCCGGCAACGTCGTGACTTCAGCGTGCTCTACCTACGCCCCAATGGCGGCAGCGCCGGCCGCGATACCTACGTCGACACCGTGTTGCAGCTGCTGGGCTTGACCAACCTGCCAGCATCGGCCGGCATCAGCGGCTGGGGCCGCTACCCGCTGGAATACCTGGTACAGCAGCCACCCGATCTATTTTTACTGAGTTATTTCGACCGCGAGCAGCCGCTGAGCAAGGCGCTGTACTCGCGCCATCCTGCACTGCAGGCTCAGCTGCAGCAGCGCCCACAGATCCGGCTGCCCGGCAGCTACTGGGGCTGCGGCAGCTGGCACCTGGTGGAAGCGGCCGAACTGATTGCCGAGCAGATTGCGCAACTCGATCTCAGCGCGGGTGAGCAGCTGTGATGGCATCCCCCTCGCGAAATCGCCTGTTGCTGTGCCTGCTGCTGGCGCTGTTGGCGCTGGCACTGGCATCGCTGTTTATCGGTTATGTCCCCTATTCAGCGCCGGACATCCTGCAGGGCCTCATTGCACCGACCGAGACAGTGCCAGCGATTATCGTGCGCGACATTCGTCTGCCCCGCACTCTGCTGGCCATGGTCGTAGGCGCCTCGCTGGGCTTGTCCGGTGCCGCACTGCAGGGGCTGCTGCGCAACCCGTTGGCCGAACCCGGACTGCTGGGTGTGTCGGCCAGCGCCAGCCTGGGCGCGGTCATCGCGCTGTATTTTGGCCTCACCACACTGAGTAACTGGTTGCTGCCGGCCAGCGCCATGATAGGGGCCGGCCTTGCCACTACCGCGCTGTACCTGCTGGCAAGGCGCAATGCCACCACCCTCACCCTGATTCTGGCGGGGCTGGCGCTGTCATCGCTGGCCGCGGCCTGCACCTCGCTGGCCTTGAATCTGTCGCCCAACCCCTATGATGTGCACGATATG
>JBFHRT010000433.1:0-2640 GCA_041591575.1 Spongiibacteraceae bacterium | reverse complement strand
GCAGCAGTTGGCGCGTATCAGCCACCGCCTGCTTTATCTCTTGCTGCTGACCCTGCCCGTCGTCGGCTGGGTGTCGTCCTCGGCCGCCAACCTGTCGGTCAGCTGGTTCGGCTGGTTTACCTTTCCCGATCTGGTGGCACCCGACAAACAACTGGCCGACACCGCCAAGGCAATTCACGGCGTGCTGGCAGGCCTGCTACTGGGGCTGATCTGCCTGCACGTGGCGGCGGCACTGCGCCACCACTTTGTGTTGCGCGACGACGTGCTGCGGCGCATGCTGCCCGTGCGCGGCGAAAGCAGCCGCGACGAGGAGCGCCCATGAGGGTAGTTGCTGCCGCACTGCTGCTCAGCCCATTAATAGCCGTCGCCAATTGCTGGCAACCGCAGTTGGAGGCCGGCGCCCTGCGCTTCACCGCTATCCAGGCGGGTGCACCGCTGGCAGGTGAATTCAGCCGCTACGGCGGCCGTATCCAACTGCCGGGCACCAACAGCGCCGGCCGCATCGCCGTGACCGTGGACACCGCCTCGGTGGACACGCAGCTGCCGGAGCTAGACGAGCTGCTGCGCGGCCCGCTGTTTTTTGCCAGCGAGCGCTGGCCGCAGGCCCATTTCGACAGCGACCAGATCGAGGTGCTGGGCGATTCGCGCTACCGCGCCAGCGGCCTGTTGCGTATCCGCGGTATTGAGCGGCCCTTTCATGCCGAGTTCACGTTCAGCATCACCAATGACAAAGCGCGGCTGCGCGGGCGCACGACCCTGCAGCGCCTGGATCACGACTTGGGCTTGGAGGAATGGCAGGACACCCAGTGGGTGGGCAATGCGGTGCAGGTGAAAGTGGATGTGCCACTGGCGCGGTTGGATGCGGCCGATTGCCAGAACGCTGATTCATGATACCGGTGCGCACGGCGCACCGCTATTTGCTTACGACCTTTCACCAGCGACATAAAAAAGCCGGGCAGTGCCCGGCTTTGATGTGATGCTTAGCGAATCGCCTCAGAACTCGACTTTCAGCTCCAGGCCGTAGCTGGCCAGCTCACCGAAGTAGCCGCTGCGGAAGTAACCCATGCTGATGTTGTGCACCAGGTACTCCTTGTTCTCAAGGTTCTTGCCCCAGGCCGACACCGCAAGATTGGCGCCGAACAGCTCCATATCCGACAGGCTGACGCGCGCACCCAGCAGGCCGTAGTCGTCCAGGAAGAAACCTTCCATGTCGTCGTTGCTGGCGGTGCCAAAGCGCTCGCCGCGCCAGTTGTAGTCGACAGTGGCGCGCAGCACACCGAAGCTGAAGGGTGCAAACTCATAGTCCAGCGCCACCGAGTAGGTGTGTTCGGGCGCGTAGGGCATGGTGTAGGTGCCGCTGACGTCCTGGCCGAAGGTATCGGAGTTGGGGTTGTTGTCGATCACCTCGGTAAACTCGGCATTGGTGTAGCCGTAAGCCAGCGTGGCCGTCAGGCCCTGGCTCAGCACCGCGGTCAGATCCAGTTCAAAGCCCTCGATCTCGGCCTCACCGGCATTAAACACGTCGGTGAGGAAAATCTTGGTATTGTCGATGATCTGCTGGATCTGCATGTCGGTGTATTCGCTGTAGAAGCCGGCCATATTCAGGCGCAGGCGGTTGTCCCACCACACCGACTTGATACCGACTTCGTAGGAGATCATCTCCTCCTCATCGAAGGCGGGCTGGAAGCCACCCTCGGTGCTGCGCACGTTGAAGCCACCGGACTTGTAACCGGTAACCACCTTGGCGTAGCTGCTGAGTTCGTCATTCCAGCGAACGTTGGCGGTGAGGCTGGGGTTGATGTTGCTCCAGCTGTCACTGGCTTGCTGGGTGTTGTTGGGCGAGTTGGTGAAGTTGATGCTGCGCTTCTTGGCAAAGCGCTCGTCTTCGGTGTAGCGCAGGCCCGCGGTCAGGTCCAGCTTGTCCCAGAAAGCCGGCGTCCAGGTAGCCTGACCGTAGACCGCCCAGGCCTCGTTGGTGGAGATGATGTCGCGGTCTTCCACCACCGCGCCGCCGGCGTTGTCCACTTCCTGCTCGCGGCCGTGCTCCTTGAAGTAGTACAGGCCGGCCACATAGCTGAGGCTATCGCCGATATCACCCACCAGCTGGAATTCCTGGGACAGCTGGTCGTGCTCGATGTCCACGCGCACGTCGAACCAGCCGGACACGCCCGAGCCGTAATCCATGACAATGCTCTCGGCCAGTTCGCGGTAGCCGCTGATGGCCTTGAAGGTACCGAAGGGCAGATCCCAGGTGAAGGTAAGGTTGTGGCCTTCGATGTCGGTCATCGAGTCTTCAACCGGAATACTCCAGGCGCCCTGGCCCTGGCGGTTTTCGCTGGCGCGCTCGCGGAACTGCGGAGTGAACAGCGCAGTCACCAAAGCATCATTGCTCAGCTGGTTGATGACATCAGGGTCAAGGCCCGCGGCGATGGCATCCAGCACATCCTGGGGCGAAACCACGCGATCCTCGTTGATGGAGAGCACCTGGTAGAAGGCTTGGGGGCCGACAATCTCGGACTCGTCGTAGGCGTAGTCCACACTGAAGCTGTCGTTCACGTCCCAGCGCAGGGCGCCGCGGAAGGCCTGCTTGTCTTCCTCGGAGAAGTCGCGGCTGCCGTTGACGTTGTCCACCCAGCCATT
>JBFHRT010000432.1:0-2640 GCA_041591575.1 Spongiibacteraceae bacterium | reverse complement strand
GAGGCCATGGCCCAGCGCGGCGCCCGTGTTACCGGCATCGACATGGGCGAGGCGCCGCTGGGCGTGGCGCGACTGCACCAGCTGGAGTCCGGCGTCGAGGTGGACTACCAGCAGAGCACCGCCGAAGCCATGGCTGCAGCGCATGCCGGCGAGCTCGACATCGTCACCTGCCTGGAAATGCTGGAGCACGTGCCCGACCCCGCCTCGGTGATCGAGGCCTGCGCCGCCCTGTGCAAACCCGGCGGCGACCTGTATTTCTCCACCATCAACCGCAACCCCAAGTCTTTCCTGTTTGCGGTGGTCGGCGCCGAATACCTGCTGCGCCTGCTGCCCCGCGGCACTCACGACTACCAGCGCTTTATCCGCCCCTCGGAGCTGGCGCAGTGGATTCGCGGCGCAGGGCTTGAGCTGATGGACGTCACCGGCATGACCTACAATCCGCTGACCCAGCGCTACAAGCTGGGCGATGACGTCGACGTCAATTACATCGTGCACGTGAAGAAGCCGGCCTGATGCTGCAAGCCGTACTGTTCGACCTCGACGGCACCCTGCTGGACACGGCGCCGGACTTCGCCAAGGTGCTCAACCTGATGCGCCGTCGCCGCCAGCAGGCCGACATCCCCTACGCCGACGTGCGCGCCACCGTCTCCGACGGCGCCCGCGCCCTGGTCACCCTGGCTTTCGGCCTTGAGGAAGGCGACACCGGCTTCGAGGAGCTGCGCGAGGAGTTGCTGGAGCTTTACAGCGAGCACCTGGCCGACGAGTCCCGCCTGTTTCCCGGCATGGACCGTGTACTGACGACACTGGAAGCCCGCGGCATCCACTGGGGCATCGTCACCAACAAGCCCCACGACTACACCACTCCGCTGCTGCAACGGCTGCAGCTGGATACGCGCTGTGGCGTGGCGATTTGCCCGGACCACGTGGAAAACCGCAAGCCCAACCCTGAATCCATTTATCTCGCCTGCCAGCGCCTGGGCTGCGACGCCGAGCACACGGTCTACGTCGGCGACCACCGCCGCGATATCGAGGCCGGCCGCAACGCCGGCACCACCACCGTTGCCTGCAACTACGGCTATATTCACGCCGACGACCCGCCCGCCAGCTGGCAGCCGGACTACGTCATCGACCGCGCCGATCAACTCTTGGATATTCTGGAGAGCCTGTGAGCCACACCGCCCCCGCCGACTACCAACCCCACAATGATTTGCTGCGCGACCGCGTGATTCTGGTCACCGGCGCCGGTGACGGCATCGGCCGCGCCGCCGCCATGAGCTACGCCGCCCACGGCGCCACCGTGGTGCTGCTGGGCAAGACCATTGAAAAACTGGAGGCGGTGTACGACGCCATCGAGGCCGCCGGCGGCCCGCAGCCGGCCATCTACCCGCTGCACCTGGGCGGCGCGGTGATGAAGGATTACAACGACCTGCACGACACCCTGGAAAAAGAGTTCGGTCGTCTCGATGGCCTGCTGCACAACGCCGGCCTGCTGGGCCAGCGCCGCGACATCGCACAGACCACGGTGGAAAGCTGGGAGGAAGTGCTGCAGGTCAACGTCAACGCCGAGTTTATGATGACCAAGGCGCTGCTGCCGCTGCTGCTAAAGAGTGACGACGCCTCGCTGATCTTCACCTCCTCCAGCGTCGGCCGCAAGGGCCGCGCCTTCTGGGGTGCCTATGCAGTGTCGAAGTTTGCCACCGAGGGGCTAATGCAGGTACTGGCCGACGAACTTGAAAACACCAGCAACGTACGCGTCAACAGCCTCAACCCGGGCGCCACCAACACGTCGATGCGCCGCAGCGCCTACCCCGCCGAGGAGCCGGGCAGCAATCCCGAGCCTGAGGCGATCATGGCCACCTACCTTTACCTGATGGGGCCGGACAGCAAGGGTGTGACCGGTCAGCAGTTCGACGCCCAGCCAAAGTGACGCGGAACGCTGGACGGGAGACGGGAGACGCAAAAGCCTGTGCGGCTGAATCCGCACCTACAGGGCCGCTATCCCGCTTTCGGTGTAGGTGCGGCTTTAGCCGCACACCCGCGAAAACTTGACATGTTGAGAAGGTAGCCCGGTGCGCACAGCGCACCCTACGAAGCCGCGCCGTTAGCGTCCGACTTCAGACTTCCGACGTCAGACGGCCCTCATCCCAAAAACGCCTGCCCACCATCCAGCGCAATGCTCTGGCCGTTGACGTAGGCAGAATCCTGGGAGCACAGCGAGGCGACAAAGCGGCCAATATCCTGCTCACAATCGCCGATGCGACGCATCGGGATCGACTGCACAAACTCCGCCGCCTCTTCCGGGCAGTTCTCGGTCCACCAGGCCAGTCCCGGCGACATCGCGTGGGGCAGAATGACATTGGTACGGATACCCTCAGGGCCCCACTCACAGGCGGCGGCGCGAGTCAGTGAACGGATTGCTTCCTTCACCGCTGCGTAGGCACCGTAGCCGCTCATATCCCAACGCTTGGCCGCCGAGCTGGCCAGGTTGACGATGCAGCCGTCACCCTTGAGATAGGGGTAACACAGCTTCATCAGCCGCATCACCGCCAGCGGGCCTGACTCCCAGCCTGCGGTAAAGGCCTCGTCGGTGACGCTGTGCAGGTCACCCAGCGGCACCTCCTGGGCATTGTTAACCAGAAT
>JBFHRT010000431.1:0-2643 GCA_041591575.1 Spongiibacteraceae bacterium | reverse complement strand
GTACGTCGGTGCAGACCTGGCCGAGTGTGGCCTGGAAGCCTACCCGGAATTCACCAACAAGTAATCACGCTGTTTGGTGATAGAAAGGGCGCCCACTGGGCGCCCTTTTTTTTTGCTCCGCAATGCCGCTGGTAGGTTGTGGCCTATTTTGTAGGTGCTGCTGAAGCCGCAGCTACAGGGATAGTGCGGGTGTTCTTGCCAAAACGGGGCGGCCTGGGCTACCGTGTGAGCTCGTTTTATATCAAGGCGATACTGCGCCTGTGAGGAGATAACAACAATGAAGTTGGTCACCGCCGTTATCAAACCGTTCAAACTCGACGACGTGCGCGCCGCATTGTCGGACGTCGGTGTGCAGGGCATCACCGCCACCGAGGTGAAGGGGTTTGGTCGTCAGAAGGGTCACACCGAGCTGTATCGGGGTGCCGAGTACGTGGTGGATTTTCTGCCCAAGGTCAAATTGGAGATTGCCGTGGCCGACAATCAGGTCGAGCTGGTGATTGAAGCGGTCAGCAAAGCAGCCAATACCGGCAAGATCGGCGACGGCAAGATTTTTGTTACGGCCCTGGAGCAGGTCATTCGCATTCGCACCGGCGAAACCGGCGAAGAAGCCATCTGATTTTTCTCGCGCCAGTTCCTGCGCCCCGGTCGTCGCGCCGGGGCGCCACACTTCCCTCACCACCGCTGCTCGTGTGCCCGGTCGGCTCAACCCTCGGTGTCTTCCCGCCAGTAGTCCAGTAACAGCTCCACGTATTTCTGCCGGTTTTCGCGCAGTGCGTAGCCCTGCAGCAGCTCTGCGGAGTAGGGGTCGAGGTCGTGCAGTTGCTCGAGGTAGTGGCGGTGGATATCCAGCAGGTAGTCCATGCCGGTGTCGTAGAGGATCTCGTGCACCAGCTGGCACTGGCGCAGGAAGTGATCCAGTCCGTTGATGTTTTCCAGTGAGCTCTCATCGCAGGTGACCAACCAGGGAAACATGCGCAGCAGGCCATCGGTGAACAGGCCGTTGTCGTAGTAGAGGGTCTCTTCGTTGGAGAACACCGGGGCGCTGGCCAGACCGCAGCTGGGGGAGCGGGCCTTGAAAATATAGCCGCACAGGGGTTTGGCCATCATCTGGCGGTAGGCGCGGGAGCGATGGCGCAGCAGGGCGTCGGTGACGTCGAGCTCCGGGTCGTCGCGGCCCAGCGCCTGCACGCCCTGTTCAGTCAGCACCAGTTGCACCGGCGGGCGGGGGATGCCGAGCCCGGCGTCGGCCTCGGGGCAGAGCGGGAACAGCTCCATCCGATCGCGCATTTCGGCGAGCATGTTCAGTTGTTTGTCGCTGCCGTCGTAGCGTACTTTTTCACCGGCCAGACAGCTGCTGATGCCGACCAAGGGCCTGCACGTCACTGTGCTGTCGCGGAAAAACGCAAGCTGCTCCAAAGCCGTGGTCATGGCGGGCACCGCTTGTAATCAATTGCTCAATCCTACGCTTTATATAGAACAAAATCGACTAGACGTAGGGGGAAATACCGCTTGTCAGCTGCTGAATCTGACCTATACATTTGCCAGTGGACAGCCATTGCTGAATGCAGTGTGCTGACCAATGCAGAGTACACCATAAACCGCAGCGTTGATGCGAGGTGGCGAGTATGGGAGCGAGCACAAAAGGCCGGTTCGGTGAGGGCGGCAATCAGGATCTGGATGCGGTGTGGACAGACACTCATGGCGACTGCCACACGGTGACTGCCCGCGAGCGCATTCGCCGCCAGCTGGCCGATGACATCCAGTCCTACCTGGAGCGCGGTGGCAAGATACACCATCTCGAGCCCCATATGCGTGCGGAGAACATGCACGACGAGGCGTAGCGGATCGTCTCAGTTGCCGGCCGCTGCCACCAACGCCGGCAGTTCGCGCCAGTGGCTGAAGGCCGGCGCCATCGCCGGGTGGTTGTCGGGCAGCAGCCGCGCCTGAAGCGCGTGCATGCCGGCGGCGCGAGCACCGGCGATATCGTAATCCGGGTGGTCGCCGATGTGGATGGCTTGATCCGGCCGACAGCGGGCGCGTTGCAGTGCCGCCAGAAACATCGCCGGGTCCGGCTTACTGGACTTCAGCTCCTCCGCGCGCAGTGCAAAGGCAAAGTGTTGACCGACACTCAGTCGGTACACATCGGCGTTGCCGTTGGTCAGCGCCGCCAAGGTGTAGCGGCTTGCGAGCTGCGCCAGTACGGCCTCAACTTCCCTAAAATACTCCACCTGATGGCGCGCCTGAATAAAGACGGCAAAGGCACGCCGTGCCACTTGCTCTGCCTCACTGACGCTATAGCCGGCTTCCCTTAGCAGCTCGATCAGGCTGGTGATACGCCAGCGGCTGATTTCGTGGCGCAGCTCGGGCTGGCGCTGCAGCAGCGCGAGGCGGTGCTCGCGCATGTCCTCCAGACTGTAGGCAGAACACAGCGCCGGTGCCTGTGACTCAAGAAAGCGGTAGATGGCAGCCTCGGCGCCGGCCAGCACTGGTGCCGATGGCCACAGGGTGTCGTCGAGGTCGAAGGTCAGCAGGCGAATGGGGTCGCTCACGGCTGCTCGTCCTTTTTCTTGCGGCCGGCGCGGGGGTGGGCGCTGTCGTAAACCTTGGCCAGGTGCTGGAAATCCAGGTGGGTGTAGACCTGGG
>JBFHRT010000430.1:0-2648 GCA_041591575.1 Spongiibacteraceae bacterium | reverse complement strand
GTGAGGGTGAGGGCCGCAGCGCCAACGGCGTTGCCCAATAACTAGCGCGCGATTCCCTCAGGCCAGCTGAGCGGCCCTTGCTGATTCGGTGTGCGGGCACGGCGGTGCCCATTGGCCTGCGTTCAATAGAAAGCGGCTACACTCAGAATTCCCGACGTGCTTGCAGGCGTTGATGGAGTGAATGATGAGTGACGACCTGATTTCTATTCCCATCCTCAGTCCCGCGGCCGCATCGTGCGCTGGATGCTGGAGGAGGTGGCTGCGCGCTACCACACCGAGATACTGGGCTATGGCCCGTCAATGAAGTCGCTGCAATATCTGGCGATCAACCCCATGGGCAAAGTGCCCGCCATTGTGCACGAGGGCCGGGTGGTCACCGAGTGTGCGGCAATCTGCGCCTATCTGGCGGAGGCGTTTCCTGGCGCGGGGCTGGCGCCGGCCAATGCCGACGAGCGCGCCCGTTACTATCGCTGGCTGTTCTTTGCCGCCGGGCGGCTGGAGGCGGCGCTGACCAACAAACTGGTTTTCAAGGGGGAGCCGGATGCCCAGCAGCAGATGATGTTGGGCTACGGCAACTACCATGCGGTCATCGACAACCTGTTGCAGGCGGTGACGGCCAGGCACTATCTCGCTGGCCAGCGCTTCACCGCAGCCGATGTCTATGTCGGCGCCCATATCGGTTGGGGCATGCAGACCGGCAGCATCGAGCAGCGGCCGGAGTTTGCCGAGTATTTTGCGCGAGTCAGCGACCGCGACGCGTACCGGCGGGCCGGCGAGCTGGATGATGCGCTGGCCGCTCAACGCAGCGAAATTTGAGTTGCGCGTCGGATACTTGCCCCGTCATTGCGAGGAGTGGGACCGGGCTGTTCAGCGGTTCCGCGACGCGGCAATCTCGGCCAGGGTGGCAGTGAGCTGATGGAGATCGCCGCGTCGCCTTCGGCTCCTCGCGATGACGGTGCAGAGTTCGCTGCGGTCGTAGGGTGCGCCGCAATGCCATTAACTTAAGGCGATTCCTGCAATTTTCAGGTTCTCGCTTGCGGCTCCGATCCCGATAGTAGGCCGGAATAAGCGCTTTGTAGCGTTTCCGGCGAACGTCCGCAACGCAAGCTTATGCGGACCTACGTCGCTAAGTTAATGGCATTGGGGTGCGCCGTGCGCACCGTTTGAATGGTTACAGATCGCCGGCGTACCAGCGCCGCTTCCAGCGATCCATCACCCGCTCGGGATACCAGACCTTGCCGTAGCTGCCGTTATAGCGGGCCAGCGCCTCTATCCAGTCGCCCTTGGCCTTTTTCATATAGAACTGCAGGATGCGGCAGCCGTAGCGCAGGTTGGTATGCATGTCGGTGAGGTTGTCGTCGGGGCGGCCAATCTCGTTTTTCCAGAAGGGCATCACCTGCATCAGCCCCTGGGCGCCGGCGCGGGACACCGCGTACTGGTCGAAGTAGCTCTCCACCTCGATCAGCGCCAGCACCAGGTCGGGCTTGAGGTCGGCGGCGCGGGCCTCGCGGTGCACCAGCTTGAGCAGCTGCAGCCGCTCGCGGGGGTCTTTGATAAAGGGTTTGAGGCGGCCGGACATGTCCAGCAGCCAAACCTCGGCGTCGAAGCGATCCTGAAAACTGTCGGCTTCGGCGATGGTGTCGCGCAGGAAGTCGCGCAGCTGCTGGTGCTCGTTGCCGCCGGCGCTGGCGAATGACGGCGCTGCCATCAGCAGCAGCGCCGACAGACTCAGCCCCTGCAGGGCGCGCTTACAGCAGCGGAACGTGCTGTTGTACAAATTCGAGAACATCGTCGGCGGAAAACTCTTCGCTGTCGGCAGCACGGCGGTGCTTGTATTCCAGTACGCCCTTGTCCAGGCCGCGATCGCCGATAACGATGCGGTGGGGGATGCCCATCAGCTCGATATCGGCGAATTTCACGCCCGGGCGCTCGTTGCGGTCGTCCAGCAACACGTCGTAACCCAGATTGCGCAGTTTGCCGTAAAGACTCTCGGCCAGTTCGCGAACCCGTTCCGATTTCTGCATGTTGAGGCCCACCAGCGCGATCTGGAAGGGGGCGATGGCGTCCGGCCAAATGATGCCGCGGTCGTCGTAGTTCTGCTCGATGGCGGCGGCCACCACACGGGTGACGCCAATGCCGTAGCAGCCCATGATCATCGGCTGCTCGCGGCCGCTGTCGTTGAGCACCCGTGCGCCCAGCGCCTCGCTGTACTTGGTGCCCAGCTGGAAGATGTGGCCCACCTCGATGCCGCGTTTGATCTGCAGCTGGCCCTCGCCGTCGGGGCTGGGGTCGCCTTCGACCACGTTGCGCAGGTCTTCGACGCGAATCAGCGGGCAGTCGCGCTCCCAGTTGACGCCGGTGAGGTGGTAGCCGTCGTCGTTGGCGCCGCAGACAAAGTCGGCCAGCTGCGCCGCACTGCGATCCACGATGGTTTCAATCTGCAGGTCTACCGGACCCAGCGAACCGGGTTTGCAGCCCAGCTCGGCCTCGATTTCCTCGTCGCTGGCCATGCACAGCGGCGCAGCCACGCCGGCGAGTTTTTCCGCCTTGATGGCGTTGAGCTCGTGGACGCCGCGCAGCACCAGCGCCACCAGGCGGCGCTCACCGTCTTCACTCTCGCCGTGCACGATCAGGGTTTTCGCAGTCTG
>JBFHRT010000429.1:0-2662 GCA_041591575.1 Spongiibacteraceae bacterium | reverse complement strand
CTCCAAGAAAAAGGAATCTGCCGGCGAATTGCTCAAGGCGCGCAAGATCTTCGACAGCTCTTACGGCAGTCCCTACGTCGCCTTCGGGCAGCCGCTGGTACTGGCCGAGGAACTCAACCGGCTGCAGCCCGAATGGCGCCAGCGTTGGCAGCGCGGTGAGCGCGACTGGCTGCCGGCGGTGATCGACGCCCTGGCGCTGACCAATATGGAGCGCATCAATCAGGCGGTGGTGGTCAATCCTATCGGCTTGGTGGCGATGATCCTGCTGGCCAGCCCGCAGATGGCGCTGGCGGAGAACGAGCTGCTGGAGCAGATTGAGCGCTTTCTGGCGCTGCTGCGCCAGTGCCCCTACAGCGCCGACATGAGCCTGCCCGAGGGCTCGGCCCAGGAGATCTTCGAGCAGGCGGCGCGCACCGCAGGCCTGTCGCGCATCGACCATGACTGGGGTCCCATCGTCACCGTGACCGGCAACCAAGCGGTGATGCTGACTTACTACCGCAATGCGGTGATGCACGTGCTGGCGCTGCCCTCGCTGATCGCGCGCTTTTTCCGCCATGCCGAGCGGGTGGACGAGGCCACCTTGCGCGAGCACAGTGCCGCACTCTATCCCTTCCTCAAGCGCGAGCTGTTCCTGCACCTGCCGCAGGATCAGGTCGACGGTCATATCGGCGAGCTGCTGGACGGCTTGGTGGCCCAGGGCCTGCTCAGCCGCGGCGACGACGGTGTGCTGCTGCGCCCCGAGGTGGGCACCACCGAATACACCGCGCTGATCGGCCTCGGTCGTATCCTGCGCGAGACCTTTGAACGCTATACCATGACCAGCCTGCTGCTGGTGCGGGAAATGGCGCGTGAGCCTATTGCCCGCAGCGATATCGAGCGCCAGGTGACACAGATGGCCCAGCGCCTGGCCATACTCAGCGGTCGCGAGGCACCGGAGTATTTCGATAAAACCCTGTTCCGCGGCTACTTGGACTGCCTGATAGAGCAGGAGCTGTTGCGCACCGAGGCGCAGGACGAGGGTGTCTGCATCCGCGTCGACCCGCGCTTGCAGACCCTGGCCGAACACTGGGTGTCGCTGCTGGGGCCCAGCGTGCAGCAGGGCATGCAACAGCTGCTAAGCACCCCCGTGCCGGTACCGGTGGACTCGGCCGCCAGCAACTGATGGCTGCGCGGCGGAAGCGGGTCATGTGGTTTCGCAGCTCTGCCGCCGCGCTGCTTGCGACCTTGGCGCTGCTCAGCAGCGCAGCGGAATTGCCGCTCAGCGAATTCCACCAGGGCAGCCTGCGCGGCTGGGAGCGCCGTGACTTCGCCGGGGAAACCCGCTACACCCTGGCGGATATCGATGGTCGCCGCGCCCTGCGCGCCGACAGTGTAGCCGCCGCGTCGGCGCTGTATCGCCGGCAGCGGGTGGATCTTCAGGTCACCCCCTTTCTCAACTGGTCCTGGCGGGTGGAGGCACCCGTGGAAGGCGCCGATCCACTCACCAAGGCCGGCGACGACTACGCCGCCCGCGTCTATGTGGTGGTGCGTCGCGGTCTGTTTCCGTGGCAGACGCGGGCGCTCAACTATGTATGGGCGGGCAGCAATGCGCCGGCCTTGAGCCAGTGGCCCAACCCCTTCACCGAGCACGCGGTGATGATTCCTCTGCGTCGCGGCGATGACGGCCTCGGCCGCTGGCAGCAGCAGCGGGTCAACGTGGCCGAGGATTATTACCGCGCCTTTGGCGAGCGCATTCGCTATATCGACGGCGTCGCGCTGATGACCGATACCGACAATGGCGGTGGTCAGGCGCGGGCTTACTACGGCGAGTTGTATTTTTCCGACTGATGCGTCGCTGCAACGGTAGCGGCAGTTCACCGCAGGATTCTATGAGTTGCAAGCCGCCGGGGTGGGCTGTGTAACTTATTGATATTCGTTGCTAATCAGTGCTGAGCCAGCGCGCTTGTCGGGCGCGACGCCGCTCATCCGAAACTGGTCTATGCTTAGGGTGTCAAAACTTTGTCACCGGCCAGTGCCCTTACAGCGGGGGAGGAAAGCGATGAAGCGGTATTTCTATATCAGTAATGATCTGGACGACCTGGAAGCCCTGGAGAAGGAGCTGGAGGCCGAGGGTGTGCTGACGCCCCAGATCCATGTGCTCAGCAAGAACGACGCTGGTCTGGAGCAGCATCACCTGCATGAAGTACACGACTTTATGAAAAAGGACGTGGTGCATTCCACCCTCAAGGCGGCGCTGATCGGCCTCGGGGTGTCGGTGCTGGCCATCCTGCTGGCTTATGCCAGCGGCCTGCCGGACGTGGTCGGCTGGGTACCCTTCATTTTCCTGTCCATCATCCTGCTGGGCTTTTGCACCTGGGAGGGCGGCATGTGGGGCATTCAGGAGCCCAACTCCCGCTTCCGCCAGTTCCAGGAGGCGCTGCAGCAGGGCAAGCATGTATTTGTGGTCGACGCCGAGACCGAGCAGCAGGCCATGATCAAGGAAGTCACCGGCCGTCATCCCAAGCTCAAGTTTGCCGGCACCGGCACCCCGGCGCCGCACTGGGCAGTGATGTGGCAGCAGCGCTGGAAGCAGTTTCTGCACTGGGCGCCGTAAGCTCTCTACCTCCCTGCAGCCACCGCCGCAGTAGCGGCGGTGGCTGTCATCATTCTGTCGCGTGAAGTT
>JBFHRT010000428.1:0-2666 GCA_041591575.1 Spongiibacteraceae bacterium | reverse complement strand
TCAATAACATTCTCGAACACAAATTGCTGCTCGGCCTCGGTGACATCGAGCACGCGATGAGTGTTGTCAGCAGTATCGGCGTTGGCGGCCTCGCCACGCAGCTGCAGGCGCAGGGCACCCGCCTCCCCCAGCAGCCCCATGGCCAGCGGAATGTGGAAGGGCTGTTTTTCGTCCTGCCCCGGGCTGGGCGCCCAGTGCTGGCTGACACTCAGGGTATAGGTCTGCGCCGCGGCGTCGTACTCGCCGCTCACCCGCAATTCCGGGGTGCCGGCCTGACTGTACCAGCGGCGGAACTGGCCCAGGTCGCGGCCGGAGGCATCTTCCATCGCCTTGACGAAATCCTCGCAGGTGACGGCCTTGCCGTCGTGGCGCTCAAAATACAGGTCGCTGCCGGCGCGGAAATGCTCCGGCCCCAGCAGGGTGTGGAGCATGCGCACCACTTCGGCGCCCTTCTCATACACAGTGACGGTGTAGAAGTTGGAGATCTCCATGTAGGAGTCTGGCCGCACCGGGTGGGCCATGGGGCCGGCATCCTCGGCAAACTGCACGGTCTTGAGCAGGTTGACGTCTTCCACCCGCTTGACCGTGGGCGAACCCATGTCGGCGGAGAAACAGGCGTCGCGGAAGACGGTAAAGCCTTCCTTGAGACTGAGCTGGAACCAGTCGCGACAGGTGACCCGGTTGCCCGACCAGTTGTGGAAATACTCGTGGGCCACCACCCCCTCTACGCGCTGGAAGCCGGCATCGGTGGTGGTTTCCGGCTTGGCCAGCACACAGGAGGTATTGAAGATGTTGAGGCTCTTGTTTTCCATCGCCCCCATGTTGAAATCGTCGACGGCAACGATGTTGAAGATATCCAGGTCGTACTCGCGACCGTAGACCTCTTCGTCCCAGCGCATGGCGTTTTTCAGCGACTGCATGGCGTGATCGCATTTGTCGAGGTCTTTGTCCTCAACGTAGATCTTCAGCGCCACCTTGCGGCCGCTCATGGTGGTGAAGCTGTCTTCCACACAGGCCAGGTCGCCGGCCACCATGGCAAACAGGTAGCAGGGCTTGGGGAACGGGTCTTCCCACACCGCGCGGTGGCGGCCGTCGCCCAGGCTCTCTTCTGCCACCAGATTGCCGTTAGACAACAGCACCGGGTAGCGCTGGCGCTCGGCGTCCAGGGTGACGCGGTACACCGACATCACGTCGGGGCGATCCAGATACCAGGTGATCTTGCGAAAGCCCTCGGCCTCGCACTGGGTGCAGAACATGCCTCCGGATTTGTACAGGCCTTCCAATGAGGTGTTGAGCTGGGGGCGGATGCGGGTACTGCAGCGCAACTCGAACTGGCGCGGTACCTCGGCAATGGTGAGCGACTCGCCGGCGATCTGGTATTCCGCCGCTTGCAGCTGGCGGCCATCCACGGCGATGGATAGCAGCTCCAGCTCGGCGCCGTCGAGAATCAGCAGAGCCTTTTCTTCTGTCGCCTGGGGGTTGCGGCGGATTTTCAGTGCCGAATGCACCAGCGCGTGGTCTTCAAACAGCTCGACGTGCAGCTCGGTGTGGTCAATGAGGTAATCGGGAACCCGATAGTCGCGCAGATAGATGGTTTTCGGCTGTGCATCGCGCATCGCACACTACTCCTTTCCGACGCCAGGTATTAGGCCCCCTGGCCACTAAATTCGATATGGTAACCGCCAAACTTGCGGATATTGATCACGCCGGTGTCAAAGATCAGATACTGCCCCTTGATGCCCAGCAAGGTGCCGGCCACCGTCGGCGTCTTGTCAAAATTGAAGGACTTTACCTTGCTTGGGTAGACCTCCACCGGGAAGTCGATACGGGTCTCACTGGCATCGCTCAGCAGCTCGATGGCATCACTGCCGAAGCGCTGTCTCAGCGCCTCCAGCTCAGCGTTGCATTCCGCCACCAGCTCGTCGCGCCGCGCCACCAGATCCACCTCTGCGGGCGAGCCCTTGAGCATGGCCTGCCAGCTGGTCTTGTCGGCGACGTGATTTTTGAACAGCACTTCCACGACACCAGACTGCAGCCGGTTTTTGACGCGGAACACCGGCAGCGCCGCCACCGCGCCCTGGTCTATCCAGCGGGTGGGAATCTGGGTGGCGCGGGTGATGCCGACCTTGATGCCAGAGGAATTGGCCAGGTAGACGATATGGTCGGTCATGCAGTGCTGGTCGGCCCACTCCGGCTCGCGACAAGTACCCTCGAAATAGTGGCACTTCTCGGGGCTGACGATACAGCTGTCGCACTGGGCAAGGTCGCGGAAACAGGGGTAACAGTAACCCTGGTTGAAACTTTTCTTGGTCTTGCGGCCGCAGTGTACACAGAAGATCTGGCCACTGTATTCCAGCGTTAAGGGACGGCCGATCAGCGCGTTCATGTCGACCCGGTCTTCACCCACCGGCAACTGGTACTGGGCCAGGGTGCCGGCGAGTTGGGTGTGCATTTTACTGAGTGTGCCGCTGACGGCGATGTTGCTCATGAGTTCTGGTCGGCCCACTTGAGGATACTGTGCTCATTGTCATTGTTGTGGTCGTGGTCGGAGCAGGTGTCGCCCTCGGCCTTGCTGCCGCGGTCGATATAGCCCACGCGCTCGGTCTCATCGACGTGGCGCGCCTCATAGGCAATCACCGCCTCCATGCACAATGCGCGCTGCTCGT
>JBFHRT010000427.1:0-2682 GCA_041591575.1 Spongiibacteraceae bacterium | reverse complement strand
GGCGTGAGCCGCTGAGCGCTGACACGCTGCCAATGTTGCGCCTGTACTACCTGCGCGTCGGCTTTCTCGCCTCCGGCTATGTCAATCAGGTGGGGCAGGCGCCGGTGGCGCTGCTGCCGGCCAACCTCGCCATGCCACTGTGCCGCGCCTGCGAGCTGCTGGGGCGGCCGCCCATCCTCAGCTACGACGGCTACGCCCTGTACAACTGGCGGCGGCTGGACCCGGCCGGGCCGGTGGCGCTGGGCAATATCGACACGCTGCAGAATTTCGTCACGCTCTACGACGAGCACTGGTTCATCCTGGTCCACGTGGAGATCGAGGCGCTGGCGGCGCAAGCACTGGACGCCATCCTGGAGTTGGCCGACAGCGGCCGCTTCGACGATGCCGGGGCGGTCAATGCCACGATCAGCCGCATCACCGATTCGCTGCGGGCACAGCGGGCGGTGCTGGCGCGCATTCCTGAAAAGATGTCACCGGAGCTGTACTACCGCACCTTTCGGCCGTATATCCGTTTCTTCGAGAACGTGGTGTACGAGGGCGTACAGCGCGAGGCGATGAATTTTCGCGGCGAAACCGGCGCCCAGAGCAGTGTGCTGCCCAGCCTGGTGGCGTTTTTCAAGATTAACCACCAGCCGACGATGCTTACCGACCACCTGCACGACATGCGCCGCTATATGCCGGCACCGCACCGTGCCCTGATTGAGTTTATTGAAGCGCTGCCAGCGGTGAAGCCGGCGGCAGACGCCGCAGTGTTCAACGCCGCCATGGAGGCCCTGGCCGACTTTCGCGAGTTGCATTATGAGTGGGCCAGGCGCTATATCGACGACAAGGTCGACGACCCCCGCGGCACCGGCGGCACCCCCTATATGCAGTGGCTGGCGCAGTTGATTCGCGAGACGCGGGCGTTTTGTAAATAGCGCAGGGCCATTGAGCTCGGGGGCTGGCGCGCGGCGCATCAGCGGCGCTGAGTATTTCCTGATAACCGGGAGGGCGAAGTGAAGCCAATTGCAGAAACCCTGTCAGCACTGCGGGGCCAATTGATTCCGGTACTGGATATTCGCGAGCCTGAGCAGGCTGCGGCGGTGGCGGGCGTGCTGGCGGGGGCTGGCGCCACCGTGCTGGAACTGACGCTGCGCTCGCCCCAGGCCTGGCGCTGCCTGGACGCCATTCGCGACGCTTACCCCGAGTTGGTGGTGGGCGTCGGCAGCGTGCTGGAAGAGTCTCAGCTCAGGCAGGCGGCGCAGCGCAAGCTGCCTTTTGCGGTGTCGCCGGGGCTGTCCGAGCAGCTGGTGCGTAGTGCGCAGGCCATGCACATGCCGCTGATTCCGGGGGTGGCCACCGCCTCGGAGGTGCTCAACGCCCGCCTGCTGGGGCTGCGGCTGGTAAAGCTGTTTCCCGCCGAACTCTTGGGCGGTATCGCCTTGCTGCGGGCGCTTGCAGGGCCGCTGGCCGATATGCAGTTTTTCCCCAGCGGCGGTATCAATGAAAGCAATTACCGCGACTACCTGGCCCAGGCCAATGTGTTCTGCGTGGGCGCGAGTTGGCTGGCTCCCGCCAGCGATATTGAGCAGAGCGACTGGGATGCCATTCGCCGTCGCGCGGAGGGCGCCTACGGCAGTTGCTAGCGTAAATATTACCGCCGTGGTCGAGCAGTGGAACTTTTGGCAGGGTGGTGCGTCGAAGTTTGCGAACCCGCGGCGTTGACTGGACTTGTCACTGTTGCCTTGCTGTACAGACTTCACCCGTTGCGGGTTCACCCATCCAGTCTCCTATTGCCCGGCCTTGTGCCGGGCTTTTTTATGGTTTTTCCTTACGGTCGTCGCGCCCTTGGCGACGAGCCGCCTGTAGGTGCGACTTCAGTCGCACAATGCATCCACACCGTCACGAGGATTCCGGGCTGTGCGGCTAAAGCCGCACCTACATGATTGGTGCTCGCGATGAGCTATTTATACCTGCATCAGGCTTTCATCACGTATTCACTCATCGGAATACAGTCGATCTTGTCAAAATCGATAAAGCGCACGCAGCTGTCGATCATTTCCTGCTGACGCTGCTGGAACAGCGCCTCGTCGCCTTCGGCATCGTAGAAGGCGGCGCGGCTGCTGATGGCTGCTTCGGGAAAGTTCTCCTCGATGATGGCATCACAGGCGGGTGAGGCGTACACCAGTGGTCGCGCCACCACATTCTGGCGGTAGCCGAAGGTGGACTGGGTGTCGATAGCCACTTGGGTGTGGCTGTTGTGCCAGATATCCAGCCACTCCTCATAGCTGAGTCGCGGCGGTTTCTGCAGAAACACCACCTGATTCATGCCCGGCGTGCGTTGCCCCTCGGGGGCCACGTGCTTATCGTTGACCAGCGGTTCCGACTCGGTGACCAGGTAGCCGCTGTAGCGGTTGACCTGTTCGGCAATGGCCTGCTCGATGGGCTGGCGATATACAGAGCTGTTGAGCCACACCGAGACGATGCCGCTCACCGCCGGGCGGGTGGCCTCCATGCGGTAACCGGCCGCCGGCGCCACATCCTCGTCCACCACGCAGATGCGCAGCTTCAGTACGCCCAGCTCGATCAGTTGGGGGCTCAGCTGCTGCAGTAATTTGTCGCGAAAGGCTTCATTGCTTTCACTGTCGGATTTCCACACCGGGTAAATGATCTTTTCCATATCCGCTCCGCGTCTGAGTTGGT
>JBFHRT010000426.1:0-2683 GCA_041591575.1 Spongiibacteraceae bacterium | reverse complement strand
GTCGGTATCGGGGTATTGGGCGGCGCCGGCCTTCACCCACTGGGCGCCCTGCACCGCGATCTGTTTGACGCCGTCGCGGTCCATATTGAACACCTGCTGGCGCTGCACGGTGGAGGTGGAGTTGTAGACATGGACGATGGCCCGCGGCGCACCGCGCAGGGCCTCGAAGCTGCGCTCAATCAATTCCGGCCGCGCCTGGGTCAGCACCTGGATAGTGACGTCGTCGGGAATGTGGCCGCCCTCAATCAGCTGGCGGCAGAAGTCGAAATCGGGCTGGCTGGCGGCGGGAAAGCCCACCTCGATTTCCTTGAAGCCGAGCTTGACCAGCAGCTCGAACAGGCGCTGCTTCTGGGCCACGTTCATGGGCTTGACCAGCGCCTGGTTGCCGTCGCGCAGGTCTACCGCACACCAGCGCGGGGCGCGTTCGATGACGCGGTCGGGCCAGCGGCGGTCGCGCTTGGCAATGGGGGCGAAGGGGCGGTATTTGCGGTGGTCGAAGGCCATGGCGCTGATTCCTTGAGTTGCCGGTCTGCTCTGCGGTGACTAGGGGATGGCAAGCGGCGGTTGCCCGCCGCGGTCCGGGCTTGTGGCCTGCTGGACAGGGCCGGGCCTTGTGGGCCCGGCGGCGGTTGCGCCGGGAGGGCGCCGGGTAAGCTGCCACCGGCGCAACCGCGATGTAGCCATAGTACGCGCGAGACCGCGCAATAGCTTTGCTTTTTTAGCCCAGTTTGGCGCAGTATTAGCAGATACTGAAACTATTTTTATATATTGAGCAATAATCTATCGCCATGAACAAACAACTGGTCAGTATCGATCGCACCGACCGCCGCATTCTGGAATGCCTGCAGCGCGACGGCGGCCTTTCCAACCAGCAACTGGCCGAGCGGGTGGGGCTGTCGCCCTCGCCCTGCTCGCGGCGGGTGAAAGCCCTGGAAGAAGCCGGGGTGATCCTGCGCCGGGTGACGCTGCTGGACCGCAACAAGCTGGGGCTGTCGCTGACGGTGATGATCCAGATCGGCATGGACCGCCATACCCCCGAGCGCTTCGAGACCTTCGAGCGCGAGGTGGCGGCCTTCCCCGAGGTTCAGGAGTGCTACCTAATCACCGGCCAGGAGGCCGACTACCTGCTCAAGTGCGTGGTGCCAGACATGGATGCCTACCAGGCCTTTCTGCTGGACAAGATCACCCGCATTCCCGGGGTCAGCGGCGTGCATTCCAGCTTTGTGCTGCGGCGGGTGGTGGACAATACCGAGCTGCCGCTGGCCTATGTCTAGCAGGGCATTAGTTTTTACTAATCCACAGACAAATCCTGATAGCCACAGACAATAAAGGCAGGCGAATTCCGCGAGAGCGGCTACAGTTAGAAGGGAGGGGAAATGGAGCGGGCAACCGGAGTCGAACCGGCGACCGTCTGCTTGGGAAGCAGAAGCTCTACCAACTGAGCTATACCCGCCAGGGCATGGCTAATGTAGCGTGTTTTTGGGCGATTGCAACTACCGGGGTACTGTTGCGGCCGCCTGCTCACCGCCGGATAATTTCCACAGGCGCTGTGAAATCAGTGAGAGTTGTTCTATGGACTACGAGCGCATCAAAGATCGGCTGCTCGCCCAGAAGAGCGAGCTGCTGCAACGGGTAGCCAAGCTGCACGACAACCTGCATCCGGAGGAGCGCTTCTCCGCCGACTTTGCCGAGCAGGTGGTGGAGCGCGGCAATGTGGACGTGCTGCACGCCCTCAACCAGGAGGGGCGCGAGGAACTGAAGCAGGTGAACCGCGCGCTGTCGCGGCTGGACAGCGGTGACTACGCCGTGTGCAGCCGCTGCGGCGACGACATCTCGCCCGAGCGCCTGGAGGCGCTGCCCTACACCGACCTGTGCATTCGCTGCGCCAGCGGCGAGCACCCCGACCGATAAACCGCCCTGTCGAATAGCGCCTGCACCATAACGACAAGGAGAGCCGTCGTGCCCCTGTTCTCGCGCCCGCTTCGCCGCTTGGCGCTGCTTGCCGCGCTGCTGGCCGGCCCTGCGGCAAGCGCCACCGAAAACGACAGCGGCCTGTGGCTAACCACTCAGTACAGCCACGCGCTCAGCGAGCCGCTGACCGCTCACTTCGCGCTGCAGCCCCGGCTGAACAACGACGGCAAGGACCTTGAGCGCTTGCTGCTGCGGCCATGGCTGCACTATCGCCTAAACCGCAAAAACCACCGGGGCCCACAACTCAGCCTTGCCGCCGGCTACGACTACCACGCCATTCGCGCGCCCACGCGCCGGCGCGAGCAGCGCCTGTGGCAGCAGGCGGCCGCCACCACCGCCATTGGCAGTGCCACTGGTTTGTTGCAGCTGCGGCTGGAGGAGCGCTTTATCGAAAATGTGGATGAAGACGCCTATCGGCTGCGGCTGAAATTGGGGCTGAGCCGGCCGCTGGGCGCTGGCGACTGGCAGGCCGTATTCAGCAACGAAGTGTTGGTCGGCCTCAACGAGGCCTCGGCGGGCGCCGATAACCGCTTTGACCAGAACCGGCTGTATTTGGGGCTGCGGCGCGCGCTGTCGGCACGGCTCAGCGTTGAGCTTGGCTACCAGCACCATTACGTGGAGCGCCCAGTGGAGGATCTATCGGCGCAGCATGTAATGATCAGCCTGTCGTTTCGCTGAGCACTCACCATCGGGTTCTCTGCCAGCCGGCATG
>JBFHRT010000425.1:0-2708 GCA_041591575.1 Spongiibacteraceae bacterium | reverse complement strand
TGACCTGGAGCGCATCGAGATTCTGCGCGGCCCCCAGGGCACCCTGTACGGACGCAACACCACCGGCGGCGCCATCAACCTGATCACCAAGCGCCCCAACCCCGGCGAGTTCGAGTTCAAACAGAAATTCACCGTCGGCGATCGCAACCTGTTCACCTCCAAGACCTCGGCCAACATCCCGCTGGGTGACAGCGCCGCCATCAAGCTGGCCTACCTCTACACCGAAACCGATGGCTATGTGGAGAACGGCGGCCCCGGCGGCGACTGGGGCGACCGCGAGGTGGAGGGCTACCGGCTGGATCTGCGCTGGGATATCACCGACTGGCTGCAGCTGGACTACGCCTACGACAAGTCTGACACCGAGTACTACAACTACACCTATCAGGCGATCAAACCCTCCACCTTCCGCAACTCGGTGCTGGACCTGATTGCCGACCAGGCCAACTCCCGCGTCGAGGCTGGCCCCGGCTACACCGACAAGCGCCTGGACCGGCTGGACTCGGAGATGCCGCTGGAGACCTCGCACACCGAGATCGAGGGCCACGCGCTGACCCTGGCCGCCGACTTTGACAGCTTCCAGCTCAAGTACATCCTCGCCTATCGCGAACTCTACGACGCCGCCTACGCTGACCTCGGCAGCGGTGCCGCCGACGCAGACTACCGGGTGGATTCCCACGTGTGGACCGCCCCCGACGGCACCAGCTACCCGCTGGTGGTGCCCCAGGTCAGCCAGGATCAGCTGTCCCACGAATTCCAGATCAGCGGCAACGTCGGCGAGCGCCTCAACTACATTGTCGGCGCCTACTACTTCGAGGAAGAGGCCGAGGAAGACAACCGCCCGGCCCACCACCAGTTCCACTCCCCCATTGACGACGCCGACGTGCCCGGGGGCTCCTCGCTGACCATCGCCAATATCGTCAGCCAGTTCTACACGGTCGACAACGAGGCCTGGGCGCTGTTCGGCCAGGCTACCTGGACGCCGCCGATTCTCGGCGACCGCCTGCACCTGACCTTCGGCGCGCGCCACTCCGAAGACAGCCGCGACGCCTTCAAGTTTATCGACGACCGGGTGTTCGTGTACTCGCCGCTGGGCACACGCACCGAGGCCACCGCCAACCCCGCCAACTGTGGCGGCGAGCCGACCTGTATCCTGGTGGCGGGCGCCATCGCCGGCATGGGCATCCCCGACCCGCAGAAAGTCTACCAGGCGCAGCGCGACAAGACCTTCAAGGATGACTCCTTCACCCTGGTCGGCGAGTTCGACATCACCGATGACATCAACATCTACGCCAAGGCGGTGGAGGCCTACAAGAGCGGCGGTTTCAACACCCGCGACCCCCACCTGGACGCCAACAGCGGCGGCAACGACTTCGGCTTCGGCTTTGCCGAGGGCTTTGAGGAAGAGAAAGTGCGCTCCTACGAAATCGGTGTGAAGAGCGAACTGCTCAACCGCCGCCTGCGTATCAACGGCGACATTTTCTTCAGCGAGTACACCGACATCCAGCTCAACTTTTTAGTGCCGGGCACCGTGGCCGACACCAAGGTGGCCAATGCCGGCGAGGCGGAGATGCAGGGCCTGGAACTGGACATCACCTACCTGTACTCCCGCGACCTGCTGCTGATGCTCAACTACGCCTACCTGGACGCCGAGATCACCGAGGCCACCGACCCCACCAGCGGCGCCGATGTCAGCGACCAGTTCGTGTTCTCCGCCGCCCCCGAGCACTCCTACACCGCCGCCGCCGACTACACCATCGCCGCCGGCGACTGGGGCCGGCTGGCGCTGAACGTCAGCTACAACTACATGGACGAGCGCAACGGCGGCACCTACATCCAAAGTGTGGAACGTGGCACCCGCCTGGGCGACTATCAGCTGTGGAACGCGCGCCTGGGCGTGAGCGAGGTCAGCATCGGCGGCGGCTCACTGACACTGGCCGCCTGGGTGAAGAACGCGCTGGACGAGGAGTACGAGATCACCGCCATCGACAACATGCCCCACGCCGACCGCTCCGTGATCTGGGGCGAGCCGCGCAGCTACGGCGTGGACCTGATCTACCAGTACTAACGGAGGGCCTGCGCAGAAAACGCAGCGCTTTAGGCACATCTGCGTATATTGCGCAGGCGGCCAAGCGCGTAGATTAACCCTCAAGGAGCTTTTCCTGTGCATGCCTGGGGCCGCCATAGCGCGGCCCCTTTTTTTGCGCCGCGAAAGCAGGCGCTCGTCATTGCGAAAAGTCGAGACACTCGCTTTTCAGTGCTTCGACGACGCGGCACACTCGGCCAGTGTGGCAGTGACCTGATGGAGATCGCCGCGTCGCTACGCTCCTCGCGATGACAGCAAAATATTTCCTTGCCTCTCGCAACTGGCGCCAGCTTCCCTATCTGGCGCGCACCGTCTCGCCACTGCGCCCACAGCGACCTACACTAGCCTTCGCAAGCTTTCTAATAACGACACAAACGGAGAACGCCTGTGAACGACGTGGTACTGACCGAGATCGACGACGGCATCCTCACCGTCACCCTCAACCGCCCTGAGGCCAAGAACGCGGTCAACCGCGCCGTGGCCGAGGGCATTGCCAGCGCCATGGACCAGCTGGACAGCGACGACAGCCTGCGCTGCGCCATCCTCACCGGCGCCGGCGCCACCTTCTGCGCGGGCATGGACCTCAAGGCCTTTCTCAGTGGCGAGCTGCCGATGGTGGAAGGCC
>JBFHRT010000424.1:0-2711 GCA_041591575.1 Spongiibacteraceae bacterium | reverse complement strand
GTGATGGACTGGGACGATATCCGTTATTTCGCCGCCGTCGCGCGGGCTGGCTCCATGCGCGCCGCGGCCGAGGCGCTGGGGGTCAATCACGCCACGGTGTCGCGACGGCTGGCGGCGCTGGAGCGCAGTCAGCATGCGGCACTGTTTGAGCGCGGTGGTGCAAAGTTGCAACTCACCGCGCTGGGTGAGGCACTGCTGGCGCAGGCCCGGCGCATGGAGCGCGAGGCGCAAAGCGCGGCGCTGATTCTCGCCGCGGGCGACCAGCGGGTGGCGGGGCGCTTGCGTGTCAGCGTCGGCGATGCTCTGGTGGGGCTGCTGATGCCGGCGCTGGCGGCGTTCCGTCAGCAGTACCCCGAGGTTTCCCTGGATATCGACGTCAGCAATGAGCGCGCCAGTCTGCAGCGGCGCGAGGCGGACGTTGCGCTGCGCCTCACCGACACGCCACCCGAGCCGTTGGTAGGGCGGCGCATCGGCCAGTTGCTGGTGGCGCGCTACGCCCATCGCTGTTGGGAGGCGGAGTCACCTGAGCGGGTACCGCGCATCGACTGGAGCGAGTCCTGGCAGCACCTGCCGCGGCGAGAGGGCGCGGCCGAGGCCGACTGCCGGGTCAACACCGCACAGGCCATGGCGCAGGCGGTGCAGGCCGGCCTGGGTGCGGCCGAACTGCTCTGCGTGCAGGGCGACGGTCTCGCGGATGTTTGCCGGTTGAGCGAGCCGCGCGTCGCGCCGCACACCCAGCTGTGGCTGCTCACGCACCCGCAGTTGCGCCGGCAACTCAAGGTCCGCTACCTGATGGAGGCACTGACCGCCGAGCTGCGCGAGTCTCCTTTTGTGCACTGAAGCCCCGCCGATGAGGGGGCCTGGCACGCCCGCGATATACAAGAGCACGATGCGAAAAACTGACAAGAAACACGAAAATGCCATTCGCCTGGCGCTGACCGAAGTCTGCGAGCAGGCGCTGGAACAGGTGCCGGGCTTTATCTGGCTCACACACGAGGTGAACTACCAGCGCTTTCCCGACAGCTTGCAGGTGATCTGTGTGTTCGATAACCGGGAATCGCTACAGCGCGCTGTTGCCGCCGGGCGGGACGCGGCACTGCAGCGGATGGTGGTCGCCGGACTGGGAGCTATCGGTATCCGCCTCAAGGCCCCCGCCAAGCAGATTCGTTTCGCAACCGAAATGGAAATGTGAGCGTTTCTTGAACGGCGCATTTACAGATGACTTCGTTATAAGCCGAGCGTAATTCAGTATGACTAACGACGAGTTATAGCTGCTATAGTCGAAAGCATTGGCGCTTGCGCAAACCGGAGTGCGCGAAGCAATTCAAGGGTTTAGTGCAAGCACGTTACCCAGTCACGGGGGGAACGGTCATGGTCAAGTTTGTATTGTTGCTGCCGAGAAAAAAGGGCATTAGCCACGCCGAATTCCTGCACCAGTGGCAGGATGTTTGCCTACCGATGGTGCGTGACCTGCCCGGCCTGCGCAAACTGGTCATCAATCCGGTGATCGGCCAGCCTGGTGCCGCGGAACCGCTTTATGACGGCATCGCCGAGTGGTGGTTTGACGATGAAGAGGCCGGCAAGGCCGCGCTGGAATCGCCGCAGGCCAAGGGCGTGATCGACGACATGCCCAACTTTGTGGATATGGATCACTTCGCGCTGAATGTCACCGAAGAGATCACGGTATTTCACTGAGTGCGGAGGCGGACTGAAACCCTGCCATGCTGGCTGAGATTGCCGCGTCGCGGGAGCGCTGAACGGTGCGTCCCGCTCCTCGCAATAACGGGAGAAGTTTCCGGCTTCAACAAGAGTTCCGTCATCGCGAGGAGCGCTGTTGGCGACGCGGCGATCTCCTGCAGAAAAGCGCGCCGCCGTGAGGAGAGCTACGCCGCCAGCCCCTGGCTGCGCAGGTAGTCGTCGTAGCTGCCGCTGAAGTCGGTGGCACCGTCCGCTGACAGTTCGATGATGCGCGTCGCCAGGCTGGATACAAACTCGCGGTCGTGGCTGACAAAAATCAGCGTGCCCGGGTAGTTTTCCAGCGCCAGGTTCAGCGCCTCGATGGATTCCATGTCCAGGTGGTTGGTGGGTTCGTCCATCACCAGCACATTGGGCTTTTGCAGAATCAGCTTGCCGAACAGCATGCGGCCCTGCTCGCCACCGGAAATCACCTTTACCGATTTGCCAATCTCGTCGTTGGAAAACAGCATGCGGCCCAGGGTGCCGCGAATCAGCTGCTCGCCGCCGTCGGTCCACTGGCCCATCCAGTCAAACAGGTTGCAGTCGGCCTCAAAGTCGTGAGCGTGGTCCTGGGCGTAGTAGCCGATCTCGGCGGCCTCGGCCCACTTCACTTCGCCGGCGTCGGGCGCGAGATCGCCCACCAGGCTGCGCAGCAGGGTGGTCTTGCCGATGCCGTTGGGGCCGATAATGGCCACGCGCTCGCCAGCCTCGATGTTGAAATTGAAGTCCTTAAACAGCAGCTCGCCGTCAAAGCCCTTGGCCAGGCCTTCGACCGTTACCGCCTGGCGGTGCAGCTTTTTGCCCTGCTCAAAGCGGATAAAGGGACTGACCCGGCTGGAGGGTTTGACCTCCGCCAGCTGGATCTTGTCGATCTGGCGGGCGCGGGAGGTGGCCTGTTTGGCCTTGGAGGCGTTGGCCGAGAAGCGGCTGACGAAGGTTTGCAACTCGGCGATTTGCGCCTTTTTCTTGGCGTT
>JBFHRT010000423.1:0-2714 GCA_041591575.1 Spongiibacteraceae bacterium | reverse complement strand
GTCCATCCGGCCGCTGGTCAGCGCCGCCAGTGCAAAGGCAAAGGCCACCGAGAAGCCGACGTAGCCGAAGTACAGCATCGGCGGATGGATCACCATGCCCGGATCCTGCAGCAGCGGATTGAGGTCGGCGCCGTCGGCCGGCGTGTTGATCAGCAGGCGCTCGAAGGGATTGGAGGTGAGCAGTGAGAAGCTGAGAAAGCCCACCGCGATCATGCCCATCACCGCCAGCACCCGGGCGACGATATCCAGCGGCAGGCGCCGGCTGAACGTGGCCACCGCCACCGTCCACGCCGCCAGTATCAGCACCCACAGCAGCAGCGAGCCCTCGTGCCCGCCCCACACCGCGCTGAGCTTGTAGGCCATGGGCAGGCGGGTGTTGGACTGGCTGGCCACCAGCGCCACGCTGAAATCATCCTGGGAAAAGGCCCAGCTGAGGGCCGCGTAAGCCAGCGCGACAAACACAAACTGGCCCCAGGCCAGCGCGCGAGAGGATGCCATCCACTGGGCGTCTCCGCGCCAGACACCGACGCTGGGCACCAGCGCCAGCAATACCGACAGGCACAGGGCCAGGATCAGGGCAAAATGCCCGAGCTCAGGAATCACCGCGGCGGCCCCTACTGATCGGGCCGGCGGTCGCCGATGGCGGCGCTGACCTCCGGCGGCATATAGTTTTCGTCGTGCTTGGCCAGCACCTGATTGGCCTGAAACACACCCTGAGCGTCCAGCTCACCGGCCACCACCACGCCCTCGCCCTCGGCGAACAGGTCGGGCAGGATACCCTCGTAGACCACGCTGACCTTGGCCTGGTAATCAGTGACATCGAAACGCACCCGCAGGCTGTCGGGGTCGCGCTGCACGCTGCCCTCAACCACCATGCCACCGGCGCGAATGCTCTTGCCGGCGGGGGCCTTGCCGGCGACGATGTCTGCCGGCGGGTAAAACAGGTTGATGTTCTCGCGCAGCGCAAAGCCCAGCAGTGCGCTGGCGGCGCTCGCGGCGCCGACGATAAACAAGACGATAAGCAGGCGCTGTTTGCGCAGCGGGTGCATGGCCATGAACTACCTCAGGAAGACTGGCGGCGCTGGCGGATGCGCAGCAGAGACATTAGTTCGCGCTTGCGGCGCAGCGGCACCCACACCAGCGCGACGAGCACCGCGGCGGTGATGCCGTAGGCGCTCCAGACATAGGGGCCGTGGCCATCCATCTGCCACAGTGCCATCAAACTCTCGAAATACATCGCTTACCTCGCGCCTCTCACGCTTTTCACAGCTGCCATGCCTGCCACGTTTTTCACCACGCTCAAGGCTGTGCCGGAGCCACTAGTGCCTGCACCCAGCGCGTGTTGCGCTCGCGGTACAAAATCTCCGCGCGCACGTAGAGCAGCAGCACATAGGCGAAAAAGCAGTAAAAACCGGCAATCGTGACAAACAGTGGCCGCAGCATATCCGGGTGAATGCTGGATTCACCGGTAAAACTGATGCTGGCCGGCTGGTGCAGGCTGTACCACCATTCTACCGACCAGTAGATGATGGGGATATTGACGGCGCCGACCAGCGCCAGCACCGCACAGGCCTTGCCCGCGGCCTCTTTGTTCTCGTAAGACTCGTGGAGCACGATCACGCCCAGGTACAGAAACAGCAGTACCAGCACTGAGGTGATGCGCGCATCCCACACCCACCAGGCGCCCCAGGTGGGTTTGCCCCAGATGGAGCCGGTCAGCAGCGCCAGCGCGGTCAGCGCGGCGCCCACCGGGGCACAGCTCTTGACCACCATATCGGCCAATTTCATCCGCCAAATCAAGCTGATAGCTCCGGCTACCGCCATCAGCATGTAGCCGGCCATGGCCACCGCGGCGGCGGGAACATGGATATAGATGATGCGGAAGCTGTTGCCCTGCTTGTAATCGGGCGGCACGAACAGCAGCCCCCAGACGGCGCCTACGGCGATCAGCCCCAGGGCCAGCAGTGCCAGCCACGGCAGCAGCTTGCCGCTCATGCCGTAAAAGGAGCGCGGCGCGCCCCATTTGTGAATAAAAGACCACATGGAAGTGTGTTACCTCTGCGATGCAGGCCCGCAGTCAGCTTGCTGTAGCGGCCCAGCAGTATACCTTATAAGCATTTTCGGCCCAATTCGACCGTAACAAACCCTTATTGATCTAGGCTTATCCGCAGACCCCCGGCTATGGCCAGTGGCGCCAGTGCCAGCGCCAGCAGTAGCAAGGCCCCCAGCAGCGCCAGCTGCGGGGCATAGGCATGCCCCCCTACCGCCGCCTGCACGGCGGAACTGCCGAAAATCAGCACCGGAATATACAGCGGCAGCACAATCAGCGACAGCAACAGCCCGCCCTTGCGCAGCCCCACCGTCAGTGCGGCGCCAATGGCGCCAATAAAGCTCAATACCGCCGTGCCCAACCCCAGGCTGGCCACCAGCGCCAGGGTGCCCGCCGGCGGCAGCTGCAGCATGGCCGCAAGCAGTGGCGACACCGCGGTGAGCGGAAAGCCGGTCAGCAGCCAATGGCCGGTGGTCTTGGCCAGCACCTGCAGATACAGGGAGCTGGGGCTGAGCACCATCTGCTCCAGGGTGGCGTCATCAAAATCGCTGCGAAACAGGCCATCGGCGGCCAACAGGCAGGACAGCAGCGCCACTACCCAGAGGATACCCGGCGCCAGCAGCGCCAGCTGCCGCGGGTCTGGCCCCAGGCCCAGCGGAAACAG
>JBFHRT010000422.1:0-2715 GCA_041591575.1 Spongiibacteraceae bacterium | reverse complement strand
GGATGCACGCCTGGATATGACTAAATCTGAGTTGATTGAGCGCATTGCGGCACTGCAGAGCCAGCTGTCTCACAAGGATATCGAGCTGGCGGTAAAAACCATGCTGGAGCATATGTCGCAAACGCTGTCCTCCGGTGAGCGCATCGAGATACGTGGCTTTGGCAGCTTTTCGCTGCACTACCGCGAGCCGCGGCTTGGGCGTAACCCCAAGACCGGGGAGACCGTGCAGTTGCCGGGCAAATATGTACCGCATTTCAAGCCGGGCAAGGAACTGCGCGAGCGGGTTAATCAGAGCTTGCAGGCGGAGCAGCAGGCTGCCTCCTGAAGCGTCGATTCCGCATGAATTTGGGATGTGATAACGGTATGGTCCTAGGCCATACCGTTTTTTTTGAGGGGTATAGGTTCTTATGCGCTGGATAAAGCTGCTTATCGTTGCCGCCCTGGTGTTATTGATTGCCGCCTACGGTGTGTTGTTTTCCATAGAAAATGACACGGCGGTTGCGGTTAATCTGCTGTTTCTGCAGCTACCGGAATTGCAGCTGTCACTGTGGCTGCTCGCCGCGTTTGCGCTGGGTGGTGTCGGAGGGCTGCTGGCGGGTAGTGTCGGCCTGCTGCGTGCGCGTGCTCACCATCTCGCGGTGAGCCGCAGATTGCTCAAGGCGGAGCGAGAGCTGGACACCCTGCGTGGCGGCCCGCTGAAATCCTGATGATGCCTGATCTCTCGCAGTGGTTATTGGTGCTTACCGCGATTGCCATTGGTTGGGCAATCGGGCGGCGCGGTCGAGCCCCTGCCGACGAGCGGGCGCCGGGTAATGAGTCCTCGGCGGGTTACTACCAAGGCCTGAATTTTCTGCTCAACGATGAGCCGGATGCCGCCATCGATTCCTTTGTGAATTCGCTGGAGGTCAATAGCGACACGCTGGAAACCCACCTGGCGGTGGGCACCTTGCTGCGGCGGCGAGGGGAGGTGGACAGGGCCATTCGCATTCACCAGAACCTGCTGGCGCGCCCGAGCCTGCCGGCGCGGCACCTGCATCAGGTTCACCTGGAGCTGGCCCGGGATTATATTTCTGCCGGCCTGCTGGATCGTGCCGAGCGCATGCTGCAGGACCTGCTTGGCCAGTCACCGGAGTACCGCACCACTGCGCTGCGGCATCTGCTGGAAATCTACCAGGACGAACGAGAGTGGGGGCAGGCCATCGCGGTGGCCCGCGAGCTGTTGCCCAAGAAGCCCTGGTTGCGCAGCACCGTGATTACCGATGACGGCGTCAGCCGCTCGGTAGCCCACTTTTACTGCGAAACGGCGGAGCTGGCGCTGGCCGAGCGCGATTTTCAGCTGGCGCGCAGCGCCCTGCGTCACGCCATCAACCATGACAGCCAGTGTGTGCGCGCTTCTATGCTGCTGGGGCGGGTGGAGCTGGAGGCGGATCACCCGAAAATGGCACTGAAGGCGCTGCGCCGCATTGCTCAGCAAAACCCGGTGTACCTGCCGGAAGTCGTCGAGTTGCTGCGCGAGGCTTATCGTCGGTTGGATGCGCCCGGGGATTATGCTGGCTATCTTTTGAGCTGTTACGAGCAGCATCCGAGTACGGCGATTCTGTTGGCGCTGGTCGATGCCATCCGCGACAGCAATGGCGAGGAACAGGCGGCGAGCTTTTTTACCGAGCAGCTGAAAAAGCGGCCGACGCTGCGCGGTCTGTCGCGCCTGATTGAGTTTCAGAGTGGCCGTATTAGCGAGCGTGCGCGTGAGAACCTCGGCGTGTTGCAGGCGCTAGTGGCGCAGCTGCTGACGCAAAAGCCGTCCTACCAGTGTCACCACTGCGGCTTTTCCGGGCGCAAGCTGCACTGGCTGTGTCCAAGTTGCAAGCAGTGGGGTACCATAGCGCCGATTCGCGGAGCCGAGGGCGATTGAGTGCCGGCTTTGCAGAAACCTGTTTTGCCGGCACTGCTGCCGGATAAGAGACCCGCATGACCACCGATTCCCCCGTTATTGTCGCCCTGGATTTTGCCAGTGCAGACCAGGCTGAGGCGCTTGCCGACAAGCTCGACCCTACCCAGTGCCGCCTGAAGATTGGCAAAGAGCTGTTTACCCGCTGTGGCCCGGACATTGTCCGCCGTATTCAGGAGCGGGGCTTTCAGGTGTTTCTGGACCTGAAATTTCACGACATCCCCAACACTGTGGCTGGTGCGGTGGCGGCGGCGGCCGATTTGGGTGTGTGGATGGTCAATGTCCATGCTTCCGGTGGTCCTCGCATGATGGAGGCTGCGCGCGAGGCGCTGGTGCCCTTCGGCGCAGACGCGCCGCTACTGACCGCGGTGACAGTGCTGACCAGCATGACCGCCGAGGAGTTGAAAACGGTAGGGCTGGACGCAGAGCCCATCACCCAGGTGCAGCGACTGGCCAAGCTGGCAGAGGACTGTGGTCTGGCCGGGGTGGTGTGTTCGGCCAACGAGGTCAGGAGCCTGCGCTCGCTGTTGTCGCCAGAATTCAAGCTGGTGACGCCGGGCATCCGTCCTCCCGGTAGCGACGCCGGCGATCAGCGCCGCATCGCTACACCCGTGGATGCGGTAAAGGCGGGTAGCAGCTATTTGGTGGTCGGGCGGCCGATCAGTCAGAGCGATAATCCGCAGGCTGCATTGATGGAGATTAACCACTCTTTGTTGTGATCGTTCCAGTTTTGCAGGTGCGCCCGGGTGCATTTGAGAAACCCGGGG
>JBFHRT010000421.1:0-2717 GCA_041591575.1 Spongiibacteraceae bacterium | reverse complement strand
CCATCGACCTGAACGAACTGAAAGTCGACCTGATGTCGCTGTCGGCCCACAAGATGTACGGCCCCAAGGGCATCGGTGCCCTGTATGTGCGCCGCAAGCCGCGGGTGCGCCTGGAAGCGCAGATGCACGGCGGCGGTCACGAGCGCGGCATGCGTTCCGGCACCCTGCCCACCCACCAGTGCGTGGGCATGGGCGAGGCTGCCCGCATTGCCCGTGAGAAAATGGCCGAGGAAAACGCCCGTATCATGGCGCTGCGCCAGCGCTTCTGGGACGGCATCAAGGATATCGAAGAGATCTACGTCAACGGTGACATGGATCAGCGCCTGCCCGGCAATCTCAACGTCAGCTTCGCCTATGTTGAGGGTGAGTCACTGATCATGTCGCTCAAGGACCTGGCAGTGTCCTCCGGTTCGGCCTGTACCTCGGCCAGCCTGGAGCCCTCCTATGTGCTGCGCGCGCTGGGCCGCGAAGACGAGCTGGCGCACAGCTCGCTGCGCTTCAGCATGGGCCGCTTCACTACCGAAGAGGAAGTGGATCTGGCGGTGAAAGAAGTGCGCGCCGCGGTGGAAAAACTGCGCGAGCTGTCGCCCCTGTGGGATATGTACAAAGACGGCGTTGATCTGAACAGTATTGAATGGGCGGCCCACTGAGCGGCCCATAACGGCGAGAGGATATAACCATGGCATACAGCGAAAAGGTGCTGGATCACTACGAAAACCCGCGCAACGTTGGCAAGATGGACGACGGCGACGCCACCGTGGGCACCGGCATGGTCGGTGCACCGGCCTGTGGCGACGTCATGCGTCTGCAGATCAAAGTGGGTGCCGATGGCGTGATCGAAGACGCCAAATTCAAGACCTACGGCTGCGGTTCCGCCATTGCCTCCAGCTCGCTGTTGACCGAGTGGGTCAAGGGCAAGACCCTGGATCAGGCTCAGGAAATCAAGAACTCCCAGATCGCCGAGGAGCTGGCGCTGCCGCCGGTGAAGGTTCACTGCTCGGTACTGGCAGAGGATGCCATCAAGGCGGCGATCAAGGACTACCGCAGCAAGCAGGGCGGTGAAGAGCAGGGCGAGGCCTGAGCGGCCTCAGGAGCAGTAGCGAGATGGGCATTTCCGTAACAGAAGCCGCAGCGCAACACATCGGCCGCCAGCTGAGCGCCCGCGGGCGCGGTGAGGGCATCCGCGTCGGTGTGCGCACCTCGGGCTGCTCGGGCATGGCCTACGTGCTCGAGTTTGTCGACGAGGTGGCCGGCGAAGACCAGGTGTTTGAGAGTCACGGCGTCAAGGTGATTGTCGACCCCAAGAGCCTGGTCTACCTGGAAGGCACCGAGCTGGATTTTGTCAAAGAGGGCCTCAACGAGGGCTTCCAGTTCAACAACCCCAACGTGGCGGGAGAATGCGGCTGCGGCGAGAGCTTCACTGTTTGACGTGTAGGCGTCGCCGCCGGGACTTTCATGGCCGAGATCATTTCCACCACCAACTTCTTTGAGTTGTTTCAGATTCCGCAGGGCTACGCGGTGGATGAGCGCTCGTTGGCGCAGCGCTACCGCGAGTTGCAGCGGCAGTTGCACCCCGACCGCTTCGCCGACGCCGGTGAGCGCGAGCGCCGCCTGGCGGTGCAGCGCTCGTCACTGGTCAATGAGGCTTACAAGACCCTCAGTTCACCGGTTGCCCGTGCCGATTACCTGCTCGCCCTGGCCGGTGTAGAAAGCCGGGCGCCGGGCGCCACCTTTCAGGACCCCGAATTTCTGATGCAGCAGATCCAGCTGCGCGAAGAGCTGGCCGAACTGCGTGATGCAGACGACCCCGAAGCGGCGCTGGATGCCCTCTACTCCCACCTGGAGGGAGCGATCTCCGGGCAGCAATCGGGTTTCGCCGAGGCCTACGCGGCGGCCAATTATGAGCAGGCCCAGGATTTCGTGGCTCGCCTGCAGTTTCTGCAGAAACTGCGTGCGGAAGCCGAGCTGCTGGAAGAAGAGCTGCTCGACTACTGATACAATCGCGCAGCCCGCGGCAGGCATTGCACCTTTTGGTTGCGCAAGCAGGCACCACCAGCAAATACCGCAGACATCACAAGCAACAGAGAGCTTATGGCGTTTCTACAGATTTCAGAGCCGGGCCAGTCGCCGGAGCCGCACCAGCGCAAGCTGGCGGCGGGCATTGACCTGGGTACCACCAACTCGCTGGTGGCTGCCGTGCGCAGCGGCAGTGCCGAGACCCTGCCCGATGCCGAGGGCCGCCATCTGTTGCCGTCGGCGGTGCACTACGCCGAGGGCGGCGCCATTGAGGTAGGCGTGGGTGCGCTGCGCGGCGCCGCTCTGGACCCCGCCAATACCCTGGTGTCGGTGAAGCGCCTGATGGGCCGCGGCCTCAGCGACGTCGATCACAGCGTTATCCGCCTGCCATTTGAGCTCAGCGACAGCGCCGGTGACGGCGGTATGGTGCGCATTCGCACCCGCGCCGGCGAGCTGTCGCCGGTGCAGGTATCGGCGGAAATCCTCAAAGCGCTGGGTGCGCGCGCCGAAGAAACCCTGGGCGGCGAGCTCAGCGGCGTGGTAATCACCGTGCCGGCCTATTTCGACGAGGCCCAGCGCCAGGCCACCAAGGACGCGGCGCGGGTCGCCGGCCTCAAGGTGCTTCGTCTGCTCAGCGAGCCCACCGCGGCCGCTGTGGCCTATGGCCTGGACCAGCAGGGCGAGGGCCATATCGCCGTGTT
>JBFHRT010000420.1:0-2725 GCA_041591575.1 Spongiibacteraceae bacterium | reverse complement strand
GCAAGCCCAATCGCGACGGCTGTGCGGATAAATCTGCACTTACATGCTTTGCTTTTGTCGTTAGCGTCCGACGTCAGACTTCCGACGTCCGACCATCACTCAAAACCGCACTTCAATCCCGCGCTCGGCCATATAACGCTTGGCCTCGGGCACGGTGTACTCGCCGAAGTGGAAGATGCTGGCGGCCAGCACCGCGTCGGCCAGGCCCTCGGTAACGCCGTCCACCAGGTGATCGAGGTTGCCGACACCGCCCGAGGCAATCACCGGCACTGCCACCGCCTCGGAGATGGCGCGGGTCAGCGCCAGGTCAAAACCGTTCTTGGTGCCGTCGCGGTCCATGCTGGTGAGCAGGATCTCGCCGGCACCGTAGCTCACCATGCGCACGGCCCACTCCACCGCGTCGATGCCGGTGGGCTTGCGGCCGCCGTGAGTGAAAATCTCCCAGCGCGGCGCGCCGTGCTCGCCGCTGTCCACCTGCTTGGCGTCAATCGCCACCACAATGCACTGGGCGCCGAAGCGGTCGGCGGCGGCCTTGACGAAGTCGGGGTTGTGGATGGCGGCAGTGTTGATGCCCACCTTGTCGGCGCCGGCGTTGAGCATACGGCGGATGTCCGCCACCTCGCGAATGCCGCCGCCCACGGTCAGCGGGATAAACACCTCTTCGGCGATGCGCTCCACCGTGTGCACAGTGGTGTCGCGGCCCTCGTGGCTGGCGGTGATATCGAGGAAGGTGATCTCGTCGGCGCCCTGCTGGTTGTAGCGCTTGGCGATCTCCACCGGATCGCCGGCGTCGCGGATATCGACGAATTTGACGCCCTTGACCACGCGGCCATTGTCGACGTCCAAACAGGGAATGATGCGCTTCGCCAGAGCCATGGGAGTGCCAGCCTTCACTAGAGATTCAGAGGGGTAGGCATTCTACCAGAAGCGCGCTGCCGGGCGGCAATTGTGCGCTATACTGGCCGCTTTTGCTCCGGCCCGTCACCGATGTTTTTCACCGAGCAGCGCCTCCAGTTTTTCCGCCCGCTCACCGGCAAGTACCGGGAGCAGGTGGTGGAGTGCCTGCGCCTGCTGTACCAGCGCCTGTACAGCGCCAGCGCCGACTACGGCGAGTCGCTGCGCCGCGAACAGGTGGTGGAGATCTTCGCCGAGGCGCTGGTGCGGGCGCCGCTGCTGGAAGACGGCGACGAGGACGGCGGCCGCTTCAAATCCCCCCGCGAACAGGCCGGCTGGATTCTCAACCTGCTGGTGGAACACGGCTGGCTGGAGCGCCAGGTGGACCAGGCCAGCTTTCAGTCCACCTACCCCTTCAGTCGCAGCGGCCGCCTGTTCACCCAGGCGCTGAGCGACGCCGACAGCCGCCGCGTGCGCACCCGCCACCGCAATACCCGCAACACCCTCAACGCGCTGGAGGCCTTCAGCCGCCAGGGCGAGCCCGACGATGTCTACAACCTGCTGGATGCGCTGGAGTTTTCCGAGCGCATCATCGCCGACTTCAGCGATGTGATCGCCGAGCTGGAGGAGCGCAAGCGCGAGCTGGTGCGCGAGGTGGAGTCCCAGCAACTGGTGCAGCGCGCCAGCGAGGAATTCTTCGCCTTTATGGAGCAGCGCTTCCAGCCCGATTTGGCGGTGCGGTTGTCGGCCGATAGCGTGGAGAAGCACCGCGACCAGATCCAGCGCGCCATCGACCGCATCCGCCGCAAACCCAGCCCCTGGAAGGCGGCGGCCGAGCGCGCACTGCGGCGCAGCGCGCCGGAACTGCTGGTGGACGAGCAGCAGTCGGTGCTGTGGCAGATTCTCAACAGCATCGAGGCGCGCATGCGCAACGCCGCCGAGCTGATGCTGCCAGCACTGCGCCGCACCCTGCAGAGTTTCACCGCCCGCGCCGACATCATCATCCGCCAGCTCAGCTACCTGCACAGCCAGCGCCACAGCGACGTGGTCAGCGTGTGCCGGCAGCTGGCGGCGCAGCCGCGCGAGCAGGCCGACGCGCGCCTGGCGCGGGCCGGCGAGCAGCTGGCGGCGGTACAGCTGGGGCTGCTGGACCCGGGCCGGCTGCGGCTGCGCGAGCGCGAACGGCGCGCGCCGGTGCGCAGCGCAATGTTCGAGGCACCGCCAGCAGACCCCGAGGCGCTGCGCGAACTGGCCCTGCAGCAGCTGCTGGACCGAGCCTTCGCGGTCAACGCCGGCGAGCTGCGCGACTACCTGCGCCGCGGCCTGGGCAGTGGCTACCGCATCAGCAGCCGCGACCTGCCGCTGGACAACGCCCGCGACTTGCTGGCCCTGAGCCAGATAATCAGCCTCGGCGCCGCCGACCAGCAGGCCGCCGGCGGACCGCGACTGCGAGTGGAAGCCAGCGGCGAGGCCATCGAAGGCGAGCGCTACTTCGACCGCCGCGACGAATTTATCCTGCAGCTGGAGGACGACAAGTGACCAAACCCTTGCCGTCATCCCGGAAGCGGCGCAGCCGCTATCCGGGATCCAGTGACGCGGACTCCCGAGCGCCACATCACCACAACAGGGCTTGCCTGCCCGCGGCGCCCACCTGCTTGTGCAACGGATTCTGCGCGTGGCCTATATGCGAAACCTTTATGCGTGACATTTATGCGTACTCCTGATGCGTGCCCCTTATGCGTGACCTTTATGCGTGACTTCCTGGATCAACAACTGGCCGAGCGCGGCAGCAGCTGGCGCGAATTTTCCGAGCTGATGATCCGCCTGCTGG
>JBFHRT010000419.1:0-2727 GCA_041591575.1 Spongiibacteraceae bacterium | reverse complement strand
CTCACCCGCGCCGCCATCCCGCTGCTGCGCCAGCGCGGCCCCGGCGGCTGCATCATCAACCTGTCGTCCATCGAGGCCTTTCGCGGCATCCCCATGGCCACCGCCTACTCGGCCTTCAAGCATGCGGTCACCGGCTTCACCCGCAGCCTGGCGCTGGAACTGGCGCCGGAGGGCATCCGCGTCAATGCCATTGCGCCCGAGACCACCGAGACCGAGCAGGTCAAACCCTCGGTGATGGTGGCGCCGCAGCACCGCGAGCACAGCCGGCGCTGGATTCCACTGGGGCGTTTCGGCACACCCGGCGACGCCGCCGGCAGCGCGCTGTTTCTGGCCTCGGAACTGGCGGCCTGGGTAACCGGCACCACCCTCAATCTCGATGGCGGCGCACTGGCCGCCGCCGGCTGGTACCGCGACCCCAATGAGGTATGGACCAATATGCCGGTGGTCAGCGACAACGGCTTTGGTCTATAGGCGAGTACCCCGGCCTTAGCCCAGCCCTGCGACGCTGCGCAGCACCAGGCTCACCAGCGCCGACTGCTGCTTGACGCCGGCCTTCTGAAAGGCCCCGCGCAGATGGCTGCGCAGGGTGTTGCGGCTGACACAGCGCTGCTCGGCGATGTCGTCCAGGCTCATGCCGTTGGCCAGCGCAATGGCCAGTTGCGCCTCGCTGGGGGTAAAACCGAATAGCTGCTGCAGCACCCCCTGCTGTTTTTCCGCGAGCATTTCCGGCGCGCGGATATAGACCGCGACCCGCGGCGCCGCCGCCTCCGGCGCGATCTGTGTCGACAGTTCGGCCGCGGGCTTGACCAGCAGGTACAGCGGCCCGGCGCTGTGCCGGCGCGTCACCGCCACCGCCTCTGCCAGCGCCGGTGCCGCCGGCGAGTGTTCACTGCAGATCCGCAGCTGCTGCTGCAGCTTCTGGTTATCGGCATTGAGCTCGGCCCGCAGCCGCCGGTTGATCAGCTGCAGGCCGTCGCCGGCGTCAAGCAGATGGCGGCCCACCGGATTGCTGTGCAACAGCCGCAGCTGCTCGTCCAACAGCAGCATGCCCATCGACAACTGGCGCGCGAGATTGTCCTGCAGCGCACGCTCGGCCTCGCGACGACGGTCGCGGTCCAGCCACTGGATCAGCTGGCGCAGCTGCAGCGCCAGTTGATTGAACAGCTGTTTTTCGGCCTCGCCAAAGGGTGGATCGCCCTGCCCCCGCAATGCTCGCAGGTAAACGCCAACCGCGCCCTCGTGGTAGACATCCACCCCCAGCACCCGCACCCAGTCGGCGGGCGCCAGGTACTGCTGAAAGTAGGCACTCTGCCGCAGCTGGCGGCGCTGTGACGGCGACAGCATGTCTTCGGGGGTAAGGGCGACGCCATCAGGCAGGTTGACGAAGGGGTCCATCGCGGCGAATTCATTGGCGTAGTGCAGCGTGCTCTCGGCGCTGAGTTCCACGCCGTCGACAAAACTCAGCCCCGGGTGATCGGGCCGCGGCCGGCTCAGGTTCAGCACCACCAGCCTGGCCCGGCACAACTGTCGCAGCTGCTGCAGAAAGTCCTGCCAGGGCGCCGCCTCCCCGGCGCCGCGGTAGAGCGCGGCCACCAGCTGGTTGTAGTCGTCCAGGTTCACCAGCGACATAGAGCCAATCCGGTTGATTGTGGAGGTCGCCGGGCGGGCGCTGCCAAGCTATCGCCTATGCCGTCAGGTACCGGCCCAGCTGCAGGCAGACGGCGGCGTAAATGCCGGCGATTACATCGTCGATCATAATACCGAAGCCGCCGTGCACCTTGCGATCCAGCAGACGAATCGGCCAGGGCTTCCAGATATCGAACAGGCGGAACAGGGCAAAGCCCGCCAGTACCCAGGGCCACTGGGCCGGTACCGCTGCCAAGGCGATCCACAGGCCGACGAATTCGTCCCAGACGATGCCGCCGTGGTCGTGCACACCCAGGTGACGGGCGGTGGCGCCGCAGAGGTAAATGCCGATAACAAAGGCCAGCACCAGCACCGCCCCATAGAGCGGCAGCGGCAGCAGCTGCAGCGCGTACCACAGCGGCAGCGCCGCCAGCGTGCCCCAGGTGCCCGGCGCCTTGGCAGCGAGGCCGCTGCCGAAGCCAAAGGCGAGGAAGTGCACCGGATGGCGGATGTCGGAAACAGAAACCTTGGCCATATTCAGAACTTTCAGCTCATATTTATTCGTTCAGAAGTGCTGGAATCCAGCGTGTTGCAACGCCAGCGGGCGGCCGCCGGCATCAGTGCAGCGCAGCCCCGGCGCCGCGGTGATGGCGCCGATGCGGCTCAGCGGCAGCTGCAGCTCGAGCGCCAGCGCCTGCAGCCGCGCGCCCTGTTCGGGGGCGGCGGTAAAGCACAGTTCGTAGTCGTCACCGCCGCCGAGCGCGTAGGCAGTGGCCTGCTCGGCGCTGTAGTGGTGACGCAGCGCGTCGGACAGCGGCAGTGCCCCGGCGTGGAGGTCGGCACCGACACCGCTGCACTCAAGGATGTGTTGCAGATCGGCGGCGAGACCATCGGAGACGTCGATGGCGGCGCTGGCAATGCCCACCAGCGCGCGCCCCAGCGCCAAGCGCGGCTGCGGGTGCCAGTAACGATCCAGCAGCGCCTGGCCACTGTGCAGCCCGGCAATATCCCGGTCCAGCAGATCCAGCGCCGCGCGGGCGTCGCCGAGGCTGCCGCTGACCCAGATGTGGTCGCCGTCGCGGGCACCGCTGCGGCGCAGCG
>JBFHRT010000418.1:0-2728 GCA_041591575.1 Spongiibacteraceae bacterium | reverse complement strand
GGCGTTGAGTGACTCAAAGGGGTCCTGGAAGATGATCTGTAGCTGGCGGCGCAGCGGGCGCATGGGGCGGTCGCCGAGGCCGGCAATATTGCGCCCGCGGTAGCGAATTTCGCCGGCGGTGGGGCGGTAGAGGTTGAGCAGGGCCTTGCCCAGGCTGCTTTTACCGCAGCCTGACTCGCCAACCAGCCCCAGCGTTTCACCGGCGCGGATGTCAAAGCTGACGCCGTCTACCGCGCGCACGTAGCGGCGGTGCTGCAGGAACACGCCCGAGCGCTGGGGAAAGTGCAATTGCAGATTTCTGACTTCAAGCAGGGTTTCGTTCACGAGTCCAGCTCCCGCCAGCGGATGCAGGCCACTGCGGCTTGATCGCCGCAGCTCTCCAGTGGTGGCAGCTGTTCGCGGCAGCGCGATTTGGCGTGGGCACAGCGATTGGCAAAGCGGCAGCCAGCGGGCATGGCACCGGGTATTGGCACTTGGCCTTCCAATGCGCTCAGTCGCGACTTGCGCGGTTTGTCAGCCGAGGGCAGGGCAGCGATAAGCGCCTGGGTATAGGGGTGGCGCGGCTGCTGGAACAGTTGCGCAACGGGTGCGACTTCCACAATCTTGCCGGCATACATCACCGCCACCCGCTGGCAGGTCTGGGCCACCAGCCCCAGGTCGTGGGTGATAAACAGCATGGCCATGCCGTGTTCGGCCTGCAGGCGTTTGATCAGGGCAATGATCTGCGCCTGAATGGTGACGTCCAGTGCGGTGGTAGGTTCGTCGGCAATCAGCAGTCGAGGGTTGCAGGCCAGGGCCATGGCAATGACCACGCGCTGACGCATGCCGCCGGACAACTGATGCGGGTAGGCGCGCAGCCGCGACTCGGGGTCGGGAATTCCAACCTCCTGCAGCAGCTGCAGCACGCGCTGGCGGCGGACTGATTGGTCGGCGGCCTGCGGGTCGTGCAGAGCCAGCATTTCCCCTATTTGCTGGCCAATGCGCTGCACCGGGTTGAGTGCGGTCATTGGGTCCTGGAAGATCATGCTGATTTGGCTGCCGCGCAATGCCGCCACCGATTCGCGGTCCATCGCTGCGATGTCCCGGCCGCCGTAGCGAATCTGTCCGCTGTGAATACGCGCTCCGGGCTGAGGTAACAGGCGCATGATGGACAGGGCAGTCATGCTTTTGCCACAACCAGATTCGCCCACCAGCCCCAGGGTTTCGCCGGCGTCTATCTGCAAGTCGAGACCGTCCACCACACGGTGGCAGCCGCTATCACTGTCGACCTCGGTGACCAGCTGGTCGATTTCCAGTAATGCCATATTATTTACGCCAGGTCTCGTCGACGATATTTATCCGCGGCAGGCTTTCGCCGCGGCTTTTCGCTTCCAGTACGCGCTCTTTTTGCGCCGAATCAATCCAGAATAGGCCGCCGGTGCTGCCCATTGGGTCGAACAGGGAGTCGGTACTGCGCGTGCCGAAATGGGCTGGCAGTTTCAGCCAGCGCCAGTAGGCCTCGCGGGTGTAGGGCACCTTGAAGGTGGGAATATAAGAGCCCTGATCATAAATGAGTTGCTGCAGCTCGTGGGCGAGGCGCACGCGGCTGGGTTTGTCGCGTGCCTGGCGGTAGGCCATGATTTTCTCGTCCATCACCGGGTTGTCGGTATTGGTGATGTTGTTGGTCTGCGGCTTGTGGGCATTGGAGGAGTGATAGAACTCCCAGAACACCGGCGCGATGCCACCGCCGGACCAGCCCATCCAGGCGATCTGATGCTTTTTCTCGAGGATTTGCTTGAACGCGGTCGAAGCGTCCAGCAGCTGCAGCTGGAGTTCGATGCCGGCTTTGCGCGCCTCCTGCTGCAGGATCACCAGGCGATCATTGTGAGCGCTGGCGTAATAAGTGACGCGCAGGCTCAGGCGCTGGCCGTCACGCAGGCGTATGCCGTCACGGTCACGCTCGGTCCAGCCGGCCTTGGCGAGCAGGCGATCAGCCGCCTGCAGGTCAAAACGGCGAGCCTTGATCTGGTCGTTGCTGTAATCGCCGTGACCTTCGTGTTGGTGCTGCAGGCGCTCGTAATCACCGCGCAGCACGGTGTGAATGACCTTGTCGATGTTCATGGCGTGGGCAATGGCGTAGCGCACGCGGCGGTCTGCCAGCAGCGGGTCGTCTTCGTTGAGATACATGCCCAGCGACGGTTGCGGCACATCGTTGTAGAACTTGATCTTGCCTACGTAGCCTCGGTCGTAGATCTCGCCGGTGGCTTTTTTATGCCAGAGCTGCGGCATCAGCAGGCCGAAGGCGTCCAGCTCGCCCTTGCTGAAATACTGGTAGGCAATGTTGAGGTCGCGGATAACCTTGACCCGCACGTACTCAGGGTTGTAGCGGTGGCGGAAATAGCGCTTGTCGTCGCCCCACCAGTCGGCTTTGCGCTTGAATTCGATGTATTTGCCCTTGCGGATCTTGTCGATCTGGTAGGGACCGGTATTGGGCTCGACGCGCCAGTTGTAGTCGCGCACCCAGTGCTCGTCGAGTTGGTGAAAGTGCCGCGGTGTGGGACGGATACTGTATTCAAACAGCATTTCGTCGCGGGGTTTCGGCACGGCCCCCTCAATGGCGATGGTGTGCTCGTCGTACTTGGCGACGTCGACGACGACCTCGCTGTAGTAGTTGTTGTACCAGGGCGCGACGATATGTTTGGAACGCATAAACTCCAGCGTGAACAGGTAGTCGTCGGCGGTGACTGGT
>JBFHRT010000417.1:0-2729 GCA_041591575.1 Spongiibacteraceae bacterium | reverse complement strand
TTCCTGCCGGTGATGCTGCTGTTCCTGGCCTTTATGGGCGGCTGCGGCGGCTCCACCGCCGGCGGCATGAAAGTGGTGCGGGTGATGCTCATCGCCAAACAGGGCCTGCGCGAGCTGCGTCAGCTGGTACACCCCAACGCGGTGATTCCGCTGAAAGTGGGCAATCGCCGGGTGGAGGCCAAGGTGGTCAGCGCGGTGTGGAGCTTCTTCGCGGTGTACATGTTCTCCTTCATGCTGATTCTGCTGGCGCTGATGGCCACCGGCCTCGACTACTACACCGCCTTTTCCGCCACCGCTGCCAACCTCAACAACCTCGGTCCCGGCCTGGGCGCGGTGGCCGCCCACTACGGCGATATTTCCGACGCCAGCAAATGGCTGCTGTGCTACGCCATGCTGCTGGGGCGGCTGGAGATCTTCACCCTGCTGGTGTTGCTGACGCCGACCTTCTGGCGGCGGTGACCGGCGAATGACGCAAAACGGGAGACGGGAGACGCTGAGGAGTACTAGCCGACTTCCGGACTCGGGTGCCCGCACGCATTTTAGCGTCTTCCGTCTCCCGTCAAGCGTATAGCGATAGTTTTATGAACCAGCAACAACGCGACAAATGGAATCGGCGCTACGCCGACAACGCCCCGGTCAGCCCCGAGCAGGCGGCGCCGGTGCTGCGCGACAACCGGCAGCTGCTGCCGGCCAGCGGCCGTGCGCTGGACCTGGCCTGCGGTCGCGGCGCCAATGCACTGCTGCTGGCCCAGTGCGGTCTGGACAGTCACGCCTGGGATATCAGCGACACCGCGCTGAGCCAGCTGAACCAGCGCGCCGGCGAGCTGGGGCTGGCGCTGCACACCCTGCAGCGCGATGTCGAACAGCAGCCGCCGCCGGCGGAGAGCTTCGACGTGATCGTGGTCAGTCGCTTTCTGCACCGGCCCAGCTGCGCCGCGCTTGCGCGCGCGCTGAAGCCGGGCGGACTGCTGTTCTACCAGACCTTTACCGTCGACCGCCGCGGCGGCCCCAGCAACCCCGCCTACCTGCTGGAGCGCGGTGAATTGCTGCAGCTGTTCACTGAGTTGCAGCCGCGCTACTACCGCGAGGACGCCCTCGCCGGCGACAGTGAGCGCGGCCTGCGCGGCGAGGCGCTGCTGGTGGCGCAGCGCGGGTGCTAAATGACTAGGCGAATCATCTTGCTGCAACTGGGGCTGGCGCTGAGCGCCGGCCTGCTTGGCTATTGGGCGGCTGCCGGCCTCGGCCAGCTGGGCAGCGCGGCGGCGGGCGTCGCCGCGCTGGCGGCCAGCTGCGCGGTGCTGCTGAGCTGCCTGCTATTCAACCAGCACCGCCACCGCCAGCTGGCGCAGCGCCGCGACCAGCTCAAATCCCGCTTCGCGAAACTGATGCTGGCGCTGGACAACAGTCCCTACGCAGTGCTGTTCGCCGACCTGCGCGGCCGCCCGCTGTACGTCAACGAGCGCCTGGCGCAGCTGCTCAACACTCCGCGCGAGCGGCTGCTGGCAAGCAACCTGGCGGAGGAAGCGCCGCGCTTCGGCCTGTCGCCGGCGCTTTACCAGGACGTAGTGGAGCACCTGCGCGGCGGCCGCGAGTGGACCGGCGAGCTGTTCTATCCCGAGGCCACCGGCGGAGGCCGCAATGCCCTGACCTCGGTGCGCAGCGTCGCCGACGCCAGCGGTCGCCACCGCCACGTCCTGGCGCTGGCCGAGATCGTCGACGACGAGCTGGCGCTGGGGCGGCAGCTGTACCTGCAGGCCAACTACGACCCGCTCACCGGGCTGCCCAATCGCAACCGCAGCCTGGCACGGCTGGAGCTGCTGGCGGAAACCGCACAGCGCCAGGGCGACAGCTTCAGCCTGATTTACATCGACATCGACCGCATCCGCGTGGTCAATGACTCGCTGGGGCGCGCCAACGGCGATACGCTGCTGAGCGAGGCCGCCGCGCGCCTGCGCAGCGGCCTCGGCCCCGGCGATCACCTCGGCCATCTCGGCGGCGACAAATTCCTGGTGCTGCTGGCCAAGCGCAGCGCCGACGCGGTGGGGCCGCTGGTCAGCGCCCTCAAACTGCAGCTGCGCGAGCCTTTCACCATCGGCGGCCACTCGATCGCCGTCACCGCCAGTTTCGGCATTGCTGACTATCCCCGCGACGAACAGCGGCCGCTGGAACTGCTGCACTGCGCCGAGAGCGCGGCAACTGCGGCCAAGGCCCGCGGCGGCGACACCATCGCCCGCTACCGGCCGGCGCCTAATCAGTACGACAGCGCCTCGCGGCTACTGCTGGAAAACGGCCTGCGCAATGCGCTGCAGCGCGACGAGCTGGCGCTGGCCTTTCAGCCGGTGATAGCACTGGGCAGCAACCGCCTGCTGGGGGCGGAGGTGCTACTGCGCTGGCACAACGCCGAGCTGGGAAACCCCGGGCCGGAGCAGTTTATTCCCATCGCCGAGGAGAGCGGGCTAATCATGGCCATCGGCGACTGGGTGCTGAAAAACGCCTGCCGCCAGGCCGCCGACTGGAGCGATGCCGAGCTGGGGCCGCTGCGCATTGCGGTCAACATCTCCGCCCGCCAACTGCAGAACGACCACATTCTGTTCAGCATCCGCGATGCCCTGGAGCAGTCGGGGCTGGCGCCCGAGCGGCTGGAGCTGGAAGTGACCGAACAGCTGCTGGTGGGTGATAGCGCCGAGGTTCGCGACCGCCTGCAGCGCATCAAGGAACTGGGCGTGCGC
>JBFHRT010000416.1:0-2730 GCA_041591575.1 Spongiibacteraceae bacterium | reverse complement strand
GGTGTATCTCCTAATTAATTGCTGTCATTGCGAGGAGCCGAAGGCGACGCGGCAATCTCCATCAGGCAAGGTGCCAACGCAGGGAGATCGCCACGGCGCGCTATGCGCACCTCGCGATGACTCGGTTATTCCCATCCCTCATTGCGAGAAGCCGAAGGCAACGCGCGCCTCGCGATAACGGGAATAAGTCAGCTCACGGCCGCGCCGCCACGCCGATAATCCGCGAACCGCGGAAGAACTCGAAAGTCTCCTGCACGCCCTCGTCGCCGATGCCACTCAGCCCCCAGGCCGGTCGCGGCGCCAGCGGGTGTAGGTTGAGCATGCTGACGCCGTTGATCTTAATGTTGCCGGTTTGCATCTGGGTGGCCACGCGCCAGGCGTGGGGTTCGGCGCCAAATACATAACCCGCCAGCCCGAACGGCGTTTCATTGGCCTGTTGCACGGCCTCGGCATCGCTGCTGAAACGGTGCACCGTGGCCACCGGCCCGAAGATTTCCTCCTGCGCCGCCGACGACGGCAGCCCGGTGATCAGGGTCGGCGGCAGGAAGTTGCCGTCGAGGTCGGGTCGCGGGGTGGCTTGGATCACGTCGCCGCCCTGACTGCGGTAATGTTCAATAGCCTGTTCGATCATGGCCAGATGGCCACGATGCACGATCGGCCCCATATCGCTGTCGGCATCCAGGGCGTGCCCCAGGCGAATCTTGCCCAGGCGTTCACGCACTGCACTCAACAGCGAATCGTAGACGCCCTCATGCACCAGCAGACGGCCCAGCGCCCGGCACCACTGGCCGTTGAGGGTGGTCAGGCCGGCAATCACGCCATCGGCCGCAGCCTCAATATCAGCATCTTCCAGCACCACCAGCGCGTTGTTACCGCCCAGCTCCAGCTGTGCCGGCTTAATCTGCGCAGCGCAGGCTGCCGCCACTGCGCGACCACCACCGAGGCCACCGGTAAAGGACACCGCGGCAATGCGCGTATCCTCTACCAGAGCCGCGCCGGTGACGCCGTCGCCGTGCAGCAACTGGAACACTCCGGTAGGCAAAGCGCCGCTGGCTTCAACCTCGGCCACCGCCTCGGCAATCAGCTGGCCCGACAGCGGCGCCCACTCGGAGGGTTTGACGATGGCCGGGCAGCCCGCCGCCAGCGCCGAGGCCAGCTTGTGGCAGGTGATACCGGAGGGCGCATTCCAGGGCGCGATGATCGCCGCCGGCCCCAGTGGCAGGCGCTCGACATCCACCGCCCCGTGCGGCCCTTTAAACACCGCTGCCGGCGGCGGATTGCATAAATGGTTAGCAGCGGCGCGAAAGGCTGCTGCACAGATCTGTGCCACCTGAGTGGTTGTGGCAAGTACAACTCCGGTACAAACGGCATCCGCCTCGGCAATTGCCGCAATACGTTCTGCCAGCGCATCGGCTATGGCTTCCAGTGTGTCTGCGCGTCGCGCGGGCGAATAGCATGCCCACTCGCCGGCGGCGTGGGCCGCCGCGGCGGCGGCCAGCGCACGCTCCAATTGGGTGGCATCGCTGCTGTGCTGGGCAAACAGCGCCCTGCCCTCGCTGGCATGGCAGACCATCTGCGGCAGCTCCAACGCGGGCGCCTCCCACTGGCCGGCAATATAGTTTTTTAATTCGTAGCTCATGTGGCGGTACCGAATGACTGTTGCTCCTGGCCCTCGATAATCAGCTTGGCGGTCTCCAGGCGACCGCGCTCGGCCGGGAAGGCCTGTACCAAACCCATGGCCAGGTCGCGAATGGCTCGCGAATACGGGGTGCTGAACATGGTGCCCGAGGTGCCGGCGCACTTGAGCGCGGCCTGGGCCACCTTGAAGCTGTACTCCGACACCTGGCCCTTGCAGGTGCGCCAGAATTTGATCACCTCGTCCTTGGAAACAATGGGCGGCTCGGCGCTTTCGATCTGGATCTGGCGGCGCGCCCACAGCAGTGCGGTCTGCAGGTCCGCGTACATGTCGCCGATCAGCTGCTGCTGGTAGGGGCCGGTGCCCAGCGGCTTGCCGGTGTCGACAAAGGTCTTTTCCTTCATCAGCTTGACCGCCGCCTGGTAGGCCGCCACGGCACCGCCCAGGTAGATCACGGAGGCGGCCACCTGGTTGCCGACGAAGCTGGAGCGGCTCATCTGGCAGCTGCGGGCGAAGGCGCCGGGAATGGCCAGGGCGTTTTCCTCTGACACGAATACGTTTTCCAGCACCAGGCCCTCGGTGGCGGTGCCGCGCATGCCCATGGCGTCCCAGTTAATTCGCCCACGGGTGCCCTCGGCATCGCGGTCGACGATAAAGGTGCACAGGGCGCTGGCGTCATTGATGCCTTTGAGCCCGGCGGTGACCAGGTACTGGTCGGCGACGCCGGTGGCGCAACCGAATGATTTTTCGCCGTTGAGCACATAGCCACCGTCGACCGCCTCGGCCTCGGTGGTGATGGTGATGGCGGACTTTTCCGACTTCACCGACTCGCTAGCGTAGTTAGCCAACCACATGCCGTCGCGGCCCATGGTGTGCAGCACTTTTTCGGCAAAGGCACGCACTTTGGGCGCTTCATCATCGTTGAACAGCCCCTCTTCCAGCGCCGAAAGGGCTAACGTGCCACGCGAGGCCGAGGTATTGTGGAAGAAGTAGGCCAGACCGGTGGACGGGCACACGGTGCCGATAGCGAAGCAGGCAGCGGCCCAGTCGCGCAGGCCGCCGCCGAGACCGCCGTACTCTTTCGGCACCATCAG
>JBFHRT010000415.1:0-2740 GCA_041591575.1 Spongiibacteraceae bacterium | reverse complement strand
GTGGCCAGCTTCGAGCTCACCAACGTCGGCACCGAACCGCGCACCGTCACCCTCACCGGCCTCAAGTGGCGCCAGGACCCAGAGGGCCGCGGCGACAATCTCAACAGTCGCTCCCGCGACCTGCTGGTGACCCCGGCGCAGATGACGATAATGCCCGGCCAGACCCAACTGGCGCGGGTGGGCCTGCGCCGTGCGGTACCGCTGAGCCGCCAGCTTACCTACCGGGTGCTGGTGGCGCAGATTTCCAATCCCCAGACCGACGCCGACACCGGCCTCACCTTCCTGATCAACTACAGCCTGCCGGTATTTGTGGAGGCCAAGAATCCCACCCGGGCCAATCCCCAGTGGTTTTGGGAGCCCGCCAGCAATCGCCTGCTGTGCAGCAATGAGCAGGGCAGTCGCGCGCTGCGCTTTAGTCAGCTGAAATTATTGGCCGGTGCCGGTGGCGCGGTGCTGTGGGAGGGCAAGTCCACGGTGGTGTTGGCGGGGGAGCAGCGTTACTGGCAGCTGCCCGAGGAGATGCGCGTGCTGCCGCCGGGTACGCTGGTGCAGTTGTTTGATGCTGAGGCCTTGCAGAGTCGGGTGTATCCGTTGTTGCGGCGTTGAGTTAATTATTCAGTTTACTAGTTGGTATTCTGCGTTCTGTGGCCGGTGCGATTTCGCTCCCTGCCGGGAGTGAGTTACTTCTTTTGATTCGGCCTACGGCCTCACCCTTCGGGTCGCCATTGCTGGCGCTCAAGCTTGCGCTTTTGTTTGCCCAAAAAGAAGTAACCAAGAAAAAGGGCACCCCCAATCCGGCGCCCGCCTACGGCGGGTTCCCTGCGATGCTCGGTCGGCGATGGGCGCTGCGCAACTCGACCTCCGCCGCTACGCGGCTACGGGATTGATTCGCAGGCTGCGCCTGCTCACCCCTTCGGGGCGCCGTCGCAAGCTCCGGCGTCCAAAGTCGCTGCGCGACTTTGTCAAACAGTGCTCGCGCTTTAACACTCGGGCCATCCATGGCCCTCGCCCTTCGGGCAGCCTTCGGCTGTGCAAAACGGCAATCCTGCCGTTTTGTCCGCCGCTGACCTGCGCTTATCGGCGCCTCCCAGGGGGGGCAAAAGCGGTGCTACACCCCAGGTCTTCCTAGTAACTCCGTCATCGCGAGGAGCGAAGCGACGCGGCGATCTCCATCCGCTTACTGCCAAACTGGACGAGATTGCCGCGTCACCGCGCCGCAAAACGCGGCGCGGCTCCTCGCAATGACTGAGCAATTGATCGCGATTTGTAGGGTGCGCTGCGCGCACCGATTGCTGACTTACGTTAGGCGCCACTATAAAGCACACGAAAGCCACTGGCGGCACCCGGGGCCCCTGCTGCTGGCCGAACGGGGAGCTTGGCCTAGGGAAAATCGGCCATGGACGGCCGATTTAGGCGAAACGAAACAGGATTCGAGATTTTGTGGTTGTCTGATAGTTGTTGCGGCGGATAGGCGGCTTACAGCAAGCCTTCCACTCTCAGTTGTACTCAACCGTAACAATCACACTATCGTTATAGTCCCCCGGCGGCGCCACCTGCTGCGCAAAAATGCGGCCGTAAGCAATGCGAAACTGCTCTTGGGTACCCCCGACCAGGAAAAAAAACGAGCCCACCGCGGTGTGGCCCAGCAGCCCGGGGTCGCTGTCTTTCCAGATCAGGGTGCGGGCGGGGTCGGTGTAGAGGTTGTAATTGAGTTTCACGCCACCGGCACTGGCGTGCACCATCTGCCGCGGGTTGAAGGGATCGCCGGCGCCGATGGAGCCGGTGCCGGCGTCGATCTGCACCTCGTAGTTCACCGTTTCCAGCAGAAAGCCGGTGCAGCGCACGGTGATGACCATGGATTCGTCCCGGGGCAGCAGCGCGTCGGGGTCGTAGTTGCCGAACTCCACGCCGGCGGCGGGCACGTCCAGCACGCAGCTGGCGGCGCCGGCGTAACCGGCGGCTGCCAGTAGTGCCGTTGCCAGAAAGCGGCGTGCGAGTCGGCGGTGCTCCATCAGCGTGATTCCCTGGGTCTTTCCCACACTTTACCTAATTCGGCGCGGCGACGCCGCAACGGTGGTGTCAGCGCTGCTCGCTTTCGCCGCAGCGGAATTCTCCCAGGAAGGGCAGCGGGTCGCGGCTGTCGGCCGGGTAGTCGAAGTGGATGCGACAGTTCAGGTCGGGCACCCACAGGCTGTTGCCGGTGGGCTTCAGTGCTTCCAGATAGACCTCGCCGTACACGGTGGTGTAGAGCGGCTGTTCGGCCTCGTTGAGGTAGGCGGTGACCCCCTGGCGCAGGGGCTGGCCGCTGGCATCGGTGAGCACCAGGGTGGCGTTGCGTTGATAGACCAGATCGAAGCGGGTGTACAGCGCTGCCTGATAGGCGGGCACCACGGTTTTTTCCAGGGATTCGTTGCTCACTCCCAGCGGCAGGTCGGCGGCGGCCAGCGATACCGACAGCGGCCGGTAGTAGTCGTAGATGGGGAACAAGAGAAAGCCGTTCTCGTCGGTTTCGCCCACCTTGCCGGCGCGCAGCACGCTGACGCCGGGATGCTCGGGCACGTGCACCAGCACGAAGCCGTGGTTGACGTCGCGGGCGGCAAAGCCGTAGCTGCCAATCTGGCCGAAGCCGCCCCTGAGCTGCAGTGTCAGCGGCATGCTTTCGTTCTCCACGTAGTTGGAGGCCAGCGAGTATTGGATCTCCTCGTTGAAGCCGCTGAAGCCCAGATTGGCGGTGCTGGCC
>JBFHRT010000414.1:0-2741 GCA_041591575.1 Spongiibacteraceae bacterium | reverse complement strand
GGTGGCCAAGTACGTCAAGTCCAACGCCATCGTCTACGCCAAGGGCGGCCAGACCATCGGCGTCGGCGCCGGCCAGATGAGCCGCGTCAACTCCGCGCGCATCGCCGCCATCAAGGCCGAACACGCCGGCCTGGAAGTGAAGGGCTCGGTGATGGCCTCCGACGCCTTCTTCCCCTTCCGCGACGGCATCGACAACGCCGCAGCGGTGGGCATCAGCTGCGTCATCCAGCCCGGCGGCTCGATCCGCGACGACGAAGTAATCGCCGCCGCCGACGAGCACGGCATGGCCATGGTATTTACCGGGATGCGGCATTTTAGGCATTAACGGCCTGGGCTGGACGTCTGACGTCGGAAGTCGGATGCTTGGCGGCTGCGCCGCCGAAAACCCGACAACCAGCCTCAAACTCCGCCCCAGAAATCGCGACGGTTTTTAGGTTTTAGCGTCAGACGTCCGACCCTCGACTTCCGACTGCCTTTAGCGTCAGACGTCCGACTTCAGACCAAACACACTGGATTCAAGGTGCGGCCTCTCGGAGCGCACCCGGAGAAATTAGGGACTATGAAGGTATTAATCATCGGCAGCGGCGGCCGCGAGCACGCCCTGGCCTGGAAGGTCGCCCAATCGCCCAAGGTCAGCAAGATTTTCGTCGCGCCCGGCAATGCCGGCACCGCCGGCGAGCCGAACATGGAAAACGTGGCGATCGATGTCATGGACTTCGAGGCACTGGCGGATTTCGCCAAGGCCAATCACGTCGGCCTCACCATCGTCGGCCCCGAGGCACCGCTGGTGGGCGGCGTGGTGGACTATTTCCAGAGCCGTGGCCTGAGCTGTTTCGGCCCCAGCAAGGGCGCCTCCCAGCTGGAGGGATCCAAGGCCTTCACCAAGGACTTTCTCGCCCGCCACAAGATTCCCACCGGCGCCTACCGCAACTTCACCGAGGTAGAGCCGGCGCTGGCCTATATCCGTGAACAGGGCGCGCCCATCGTGGTCAAGGCCGACGGCCTGGCCGCCGGCAAGGGTGTGATCGTTGCGGAAACGGTTGAACAGGCCGAAGAAGCCGTGCGCGACATGCTCTCCGGCAACGCCTTCGGCGATGCCGGCTGCCGCGTGGTGATCGAGGAGTTTCTGGAGGGCGAAGAGGCCAGCTTTATCGTCATGGTCGACGGCGAAAACGTGCTGGCCATGGCCACCAGCCAGGACCACAAGCGCGTTGGCGAGGGCGACACCGGCCCCAACACCGGCGGCATGGGTGCCTACTCCCCGGCGCCGGTGGTCACCCCCATCGTGCACCAGCGCATCATGGACGAGGTCATCTGGCCCACCGTGCGCGGCATGGCTGCTGAGGGCCACCGCTACACCGGTTTTCTCTACGCCGGCCTGATGATAGCCGCCGATGGCAGCCCCAAAGTCATTGAATACAACTGCCGTTTCGGCGATCCTGAAACCCAGCCCATCATGCTGCGCCTGCAGTCGGATCTGGTGGAGCTGATCATCGCCGCGCTGGACGGCAAGCTCGACCAGCACCGCGCCGCCTGGGACAAGCGCTGCGCAGTGGGTGTGGTACTGGCCGCCGGCGGCTACCCGGGAAGCTACCAGAAAGGCAGCCCTATCAGTGGCCTGCCTGCGGAAGAGAACAGGGATGAGAAGCTGTTTCACGCCGGCACCACCCTCGACGACGGCCAGGTGGTCACCAGTGGCGGCCGCGTACTCTGCGCTACGGCGCTGGGCACCACCGTCACCGAGGCCCAGCAGCGTGCCTACGCACTGGCCGGTCGCGTGCAATGGGACGGGGTTTTCTATCGCAAAGACATCGCCTATCGCGCCGTCGCCCGCGAGTCTTAACCCCCCGCACGCACTGCTGCTCGCCCTCCTGCTGCTCGCCCTGCTACTGCCCAGCAGTGCCGGGCGGGCCGCAGAGCTGGTTGACCTGCACAGCGACGCCAGTGCTGTCGAGCTGCGCCACTCCATAGAATTGCTGGCCGACCCGACACGGCGCCTACGGTTCAGCGAGATCATCGCGCCGGCACAGGCCCGGCGCTTCCACAGCGCCATTCAGGGCGACCTGCATCTCGACTTCGGCCGCGCCGATTACTGGCTGCGTTTCAGCCTGTACAACAGCAGCGACCGCGAACTGACGCCGCTGCTGAAAATCCTGCCCTCTTTTGTCCGCAGCAGCACGCTGTATCAGGGTGCTGACGACCGACCGCTGCAGCCACTGCGCAATGCCGGCCTGTTGCGCCAACCGCTGCTGTACCAACTGACGCTCCCCGCCCACGGCAGCGAGGTGTTTCACCTACAGCTGCGCGACAATCACCAGCTGCCGGTCTCACTGCGCCTGGTGAGCTGGGAACGGATGCTGCACGATAATCTGGCAGCCACCTTCAGCAACGGGCTGACGATTGGCGCCATTGCCATCCTCTGTATTTTCAATCTGTTCGCCGCCGCCTACACCCGCGACAGCCTCTACCTGTGGCTGGGCAGCTACTGCGGTCTGGTGCTGCTGGCCACCGCGGCGACCTGGGGGTTCCTGAGCGGCGAAAACACAGTGACGGCGCCTCTCAACGGCTCACTGTTCGCCGCCGTCGTGCTGCTGTGCCTGGCCGCCAGCCTGCAGTTCGCGCTGGCACTGGGCGTGTGCCGCGAGGCCGGCAGCCCCTTTGGCGAATGGCTATTGCGCGCCGGCGTGGCAACCTGCCTGGTCTGCGCGCCGCTGGCACTGGCCCTGGACGACGCCCGCGCG
>JBFHRT010000413.1:0-2750 GCA_041591575.1 Spongiibacteraceae bacterium | reverse complement strand
GTAGTCCGGGGCATTGATCGACAGTCGCAAGCTCTGCGGGTCGCTCTGGAATTGCATCTGGGTGACGCTGACACCGGCGCGCCCCTTGAGCGCGGCGGCGCTGCGCTCAAGCCAGCTCAACAGCGGCCCGCTGGCACCGCCCTGCTCCATATCACGCAGGCGGCTGCGCATCTGACTGCGTGGATTGACCACCTTGCGCGCTTCGGGAAAGGTATCGCGGTAGACCTGCTCAATGGCCGCATCCAATACCGCCTGTTCGCGCTGATAATTGGCGGTCTGTAACCCCAGGGCCGCCCAGTGCAGCAGCAGCACCGCTACCGCGGCAATGGCCGGCCAGCGCAGCAGCTGCCAGTTTTCGTTGGCGGGGTCGCGCAGTTTGAAAGCGCCCTGCAACAGATTCAGCGCCGGGCGCTGCATCAACGCCGCCAGCCCCTCCAGTCGAGAAGCCACTGGCTGCGGCTGCGCGCCCGGCGGCAGGCCGTCGGCGCTATCCAACTCGCCGACAGTCAGCAGCTGCGCGGCGGCGCGCGCCTCGCCCCGGGACGCCAGCGACCACCAGGTCGGCAGGTTGTCGCGGTCGATGGTGGCGCGGCAGTCGCCGCAGCTGAGTACCGCGCGCCCGTCATCCAGCAGCACGCAGTCGTCGGGCAGTAACAGATAGTCCGGCAGCAGCGCGCGCACGCGCAGGTCCGCCCGCTGCAGGGCTTCCTGCCACAGCGCCATTAGCTCACGTGCCACCACGGCTACGGTTATCGGGCGGTTGGCAACAATCTTGTCGTGGGCGATATGCTGGGTTTCCAGTTCGCCGCAGAGCTGTTCCTCGATTTTGTAGGGCAGCGCCGCCTGCGCCGCGGCGCCGCTGCTGGGCAGCGTGACCCGGAAGTGACTGACGCACTCGCCGGGCACAATCACGTAGCAGGGGTACTGGTGGCTGTCGGCCTGCAGCTCAGCCAGCTTGTCGAGGCCGTCGACACTGCCCTGGCTTATAGCGCGGCGGGCCTCGCTGTCCCACAGCAGCCAGTCGACCGCGGCCTCTTGCGTCGCCGGCAAATCAATCAGTAATAACTGGCTCAAAACAGCTCTCCGTATTCCCTGGCGTAGACCGCCACGGTCTGGTTTTGGGTGCTTATCATTGAATACAGGCGCATCTGTACGTGGTGGTACTGCACATCAATTGTTGCACGAAAAAATGCCGATGTAATGGCAAGACTCTCGGTCGCCTCGGCGGACACCTTCTTGCCGCTGAACACTGGGTCCTCCAGCAGCTCGGACACTTCTTTCCAGCCCTCAGGCGGGCGCAGTTCGAGCAGGGTCTTGGCCTCGGAGACAGTAATCTGATTTTCCAGCATTGCCGCCAACAGCGGCGCACGCTCCACCGGCAGGGTGTTGATATTGAGCTTGCTGTCGGTGAGCGGCAGCGCGCAAAGATAGCCATTGAGAGCGTCGCGGTGTTCGGCCTTGAACGGCACCAGTAGCTCTAACTCACTCACCGACAGCGCCGGGGCATTGGGTGGCTGGAACGGCAAGTCCTGGTTGCTGTAGTACAAATCTTCGGCACCGTTAAAACCCTGAGGCATCAGATCGGTATCCAGCCAGTCGGGCAGGCGATCGCGCAAGGGCTCGGCAACCTCAGCAGGGATCTCTAGCAATTGCAGCAGCCCCTGAAACTGTTTTTCCGCCACCGTCGCGACGGGCTCCTCCCCCGGGGTCAGTTTTGGCCGCTGCAGGTTGTTGATGTTGAAGCAGGCTTGGGCATCCTTGATCTGGCCCAACAGCACACCCCCGTCGATAGGAAACACCGCATCTCGGGTGGCCCAGGGTTGGCCCAGGTGAATGGACGAGGATTTGATCTCTTCCTCGATCAACACCCGCGCCAGCTGCTCGCCGCCCAGCGCGTACCAGTAGGCCTGCTCATTGAGTCGATGATTCTGCAGGCGCTGGCTACTAAAACGGATGCGCTCGTTAATATTCACTGCCGCTACCGATACCAGGGCAACGATCAGCAACACCACCACCAGCGCCGCGCCGCGCTGCCGGCGTATCAACTGCCACCTCCCACCAGCACCTGCAGGCTGACGCTTTCCCAGCCCTCAAGTTCCAGTTCCACCGATAGTGCTCGCGGCAACGTCGCTACCGGCGCATCTGCACTGGCACGACTTAGCGGTGGCCACTGGTCGAACCATTCCCTACCGTCGTAGTAGCGCAGGCGCAGTTCGCGTACGCCCTCAAGCAAAGTCTGTGTGCGCCAGGGGGTCTGCGCCACCGGATCGGCCACCGGAGCGCTATGGCGCTGAAGTTTTTCCTCAGAAAGGGTGTAACGCACCCGCTCCAGCGAACTGCCGACAAAACTGCCGGGCAATTGACGCCGCCCCAAGCGAGTGAATTGCAGACGCTCCACTTCGCTGTCGCGATAACTGAGCAGCATCGACTCATGGGAATCACCGTGCAGATCACGACCAATGCGCGGCGCCATCTGCTCCAGGTCTCGGCGCATGATGACCAACGCCGTGCCCAGCTCGCGCAGGCGCTCGGCGCGCTGCTCGATTTGTTGCTGGTTTTCCAGGCTGCTGCCGAGCAGAGTACTGGCGGCCACGCTGAGCAGCGCCAGTATGGCGATGGCAATCAGCAGCTCCACCAGGGTAAATCCGCGCTGTGGCATCACGCTCAGCCCCCCACGAAACCGATCAGACTGGCCAGGGTGTCGTCCTGGCCGTCCAGCCACACCCGCACCTCGACGCGCTTGATCTGCG
>JBFHRT010000412.1:0-2757 GCA_041591575.1 Spongiibacteraceae bacterium | reverse complement strand
GCTGCCGATGACCGCGTCGTCGCCCACCACTGTGCCTGCACCGATTACAGTGCCGGCGCCGATGCGTACGCGCTCGCCGATCACCTCATAGGCGCCCACCGAGACATCGGCAGCCAGCTCGGCGCTGTCGGCTACTACCGCCGACGGATGCACGGCGTTCGTCGGCGCCGGTGCCCGCGTGAACAGGGCGGTGACGCGGGCGAAGCTGAGGTAGGGATCGGGCGACAGCAGGCAGGCGGTCGGGCAGGCCTCGGCCATGGCCGGTTTGAGAATCACCGCGCTGGCGCCAGTGGTCGCCAGCTGTGCCCGGTACTTGGGGTTGGCCAGAAAGCTGAGCTGGCCCGCCGCCGCCGACTCCAGTGGCGCCAGCGAACTGATACGCGTGGCGCCGTCACCGCGGTAATCCAGCTCCAGCTGAGCGGCGAGCTCGGCCAGGCTGTGGCTTTCTGCCACGATTAACGCGCCTGGTTGAGCTTGTCGGTGACCTTGGCGGTGATGTTGTAATCGTTGGTCACGTGCAGCACCGCTTTGGCATCGATGATCATGCCAATGCCGTCTTCCTTGATCATTTCGGTGACCACGGTGTTGAGCTTGGGCGCCAGCTCCTGCACCACTTCCTGCACCAGCTTCTGCTCGGCGGCCTTGAGCTTGCGGCCCACGTGCTCAATGTCGGCACGCTTTTCGCTGATTTTCTGGGTCTGGGCCTGCAGCTGCTCCTCGTTCATCACCGCGCTGTCTTTCTTCAGCTTCTTGACGATGTCATTGTGCTCTTTCTGCAGCTTTTCCAGCTCTTGCAGGTTGCCCTTGAATTCCTTTTCCTCGCGCAGTGCCTTCAGGCGCTCCTGCGCCACGTCACTGTTGAGGATGGCGGCCTGCACGTCGATCACGGCGATTTTGGCCTCGGCCAGCGCGGCGCCGGCGGCACACATGGAAATCAGCAGTACAGTCAGTGCCTTGAAACGGTTAAACACAGTCAATCTCCCACAGTTAATTTTAGAAGGTGCGTCCCAGCGAGAACTGGAACACCTCGGTCTCGTCGACCGGTTCGTCGTTAAGCGCCTTGGCCAGGCTGAAGGTCAGCGGACCAAAACCGGTGATCCAGGTCAAGCCGAAGCCGGCAGAATACCGCAATTCCGACATGTCCACGTCGCTGCAGTTGAGCTGGCTGGAGCGACAGCTGGTGCTGAAGACATTGCCGGCATCAAAGAAGAAGCCCGAGCGCACCGAGCGCTGATCCTTGATAAAGGGCAGCGGCACCAGCAGCTCGATACTGCCCTCCATCAGCACGTTGCCACCGAAGGGGTCGGTGCGGGTGCCGAGGTCGTCCACTACCAATTTGCCGGTGGCTGGGTCCAGCACATACGCGAATTCATCGGAAAAATCTCCCGAAGTTGCGATGCCACCCAGACCGCCGTTGGTACTGCCGTCGTTGTTTACAGCCGCACGTGACAGGCGGTAGAAATCGGCCGGGGTACTGCGCGGTCCCAGGGTGTTGCTCTTGAAGCCGCGCACCGAGCCGAAGCCGCCGCCGAAGAAGTTCTCGAAGAAGGGCAGCTCGTCGATATTGCCGTAGCCGTCGCCGTAGCCCAATTCGGTGCGGAAGCGCAGGGTGAAGTTCTTCGGCAGCGGGAAGTAGATCTGGCCGTTGTAGGTCAGCTTGTAGTACTCGGTATCGGAACCGGGCAGTGCCAGCTCCAGGCCCACGCTCTGGGAGGCGCCGCGGGTGGCCAGCTGGCCGCGGTTGAGGGTGGACTGCTGCCAGGAAATGGAGAAGCTGTAGTTGTCGAAGTCGTCGCCGAAACGGTCCAGGAAGCCCGGCTCGCTGCTCTCGGTCAGCGCACCCGCCGGCAGCGCACTCAGCGCCTGCAGCACCTCTTTTTCGTCATACGTGCCGTCAGTGCTGTTGAATTTCGACTCGAAGAAGCTATCGATGCCGTCAAGCAGACGCGGACTAGAGATAATCTCCTGCACCGCACCGAGGCCGGCCTCGATCTCGGTGTTGGCGGCGCCGAGGCTGAAGCCCAGGCGCTCGGTTTCGGAGATCGGGTAACCAAAATTGACCGAGGCGCCAGCGGTATTGGTGGTATAGCTGGCGACGTTGACCTCTTCCAGGTCGGCCTTGCGGTAGAACACATTGAAGCCGCGGCTGACACCGTCCTCAGTGTAGTAGGGCTCCATATAGCTGAAGTTGATGTTGGTGAGGAAGTCGCTGCGCGAAATACCCAGACCAATGCGCTTGCCGGTGCCGAGGAAGTTGTTCTGTTGGATATTGGCACCCAGGATCAGGCCACTGTCCTGAGAGAAGCCGATGCTGGCCGCCAGGCTGCCCGAGCTCTGCTCTTCCACCGAGTACTCCAGGTCGATGAGGTCGTCGCTGCCCGGTACCGGCAGGGTCTCCAGTTTGGCTTCCTTGAAGTAGCCCAGTCGCTCCAGACGCACCCGCGACAGCTCGATCTTGCTGGCCGAGGCCGGCGCCCCTTCCATCTGCCGCATCTCGCGGCGCAGTACTTCGTCGGCGGTGCGGTTGTTGCCGCGGAAATTGATGCGACGCACATAGGTGCGCTTGCCCGGATCGATAAAGAACTTGAGATCGACGGTTTTGGATTCGTCCTCAATCTCCGGAATGCCGCGCACGGTGGCAAAGTTGTAACCCTCATTGCCCAGGCGTTTGGTGATGAATTCCTCGGTGCGGGTGACCAGCGCCTGGGAAAACACCTGCCCCTCTTTCACCAGAATGAAGCGCTCCAGGTCTTCGGC
>JBFHRT010000411.1:0-2759 GCA_041591575.1 Spongiibacteraceae bacterium | reverse complement strand
GGGTGGCCTTTTTCGTTTGTATGGCGCGCTCGGGAGGATTTGAACCTCCGACCGCCTGGTTCGTAGCCAGGTACTCTATCCAGCTGAGCTACGAGCGCGTCGTGTTGAGGCGCGTACTATAGGGAAAGCCCCCGTAGCTGTCAACATCCCTATCGAAATTTATCTGTTAAATCCGTCACCTAGATCATTCTTTGAACAGCTGTGCCGGTATCAGCGGCGCTTGGCCTCCATGCGCCGCAGGAACTCGCGCATGATGCACAGGTACAGCTCCTGCCCCAGGTGCTTGTCCTCTACCCCGGCGTCGACGCTGGGGTTGTCGTTGACCTCAATCACCACCACCCGGTCGCCGCTCTGCTTGAGGTCCACCCCGTAGAAGCCACTGCCGATCAGCCTGGAGGCCCTGACCGCGGCCTTGAGCACCGGGGCCGGTACGTCTGCCACCGCGATGGCGTCAAAACCGCCGGATTTCACCGCGGCGCCGCCGTGGTGGTAGATCTGCCAGTGGTTGCGCACCATGTAGTAGCGGCAGGCGTAGAGGGGCTGGTTGTTGAGCACGCCAATGCGCCAGTCGTAGTCGGTGTACATGTACTCCTGGGCCAGCAGCAGCGCCGACTTTTTCAGCAACTGCGCGCTCTCCTGTGCCAGCTCCTCGGCGTTTTTGACCTTGACCACCCCCCGTGAGAAGGAGCCGTCAGGCACTTTGAGCACCACCGGGAAACCCAGTTCTTCGGCCACGCTCTGCAGGCGCTCGCCTTCGTCGCGGCGCAGAATCTCGGTTTTTGGGGTGGCCACCTTGTGCCGACGCAGCAGCTCCGCCAGGTAGACCTTGTTAGTGCAGCGCATGATGGAGGTGGGGTCGTCCATCACCACCATGCCCTCGGCCTCCGCCTTCTTGGCAAAGTGGTAGGTGTGGTGCGCCAGCGAGGTGGTTTCGCGGATAAACAGGCCGTCGTATTCAGGCAGGCGCATAAAGTCCTTTTTGCCGATCAGGTCGGCGGCGATACCCAGCTCCTCGGCGGCCTTGACGAAGCGCTTCAGGGCACGGGCGTCGCTGGGCGGCATCGCCTCGTCGCGGTCGGCCAGAATCGCCAGATCAAAGCGAAAGTGTTTGCGCAGCTTGGGCACCCGCCACATTTTGCGGCTGAAGGCCTCGAAGGCATTGGCGAAGGCTTCCTGCTCCTCGGCGCTGCGCAGCCTGCGCAGCGACACCGCGCGCACGCCGTCAATGCGCCAGCCACCGTCGCGGTGCTCCAGATGCACCTCCAGCAACGGACAGGGGAAACGCTCAAATACCGCCTTGGCCAGCGCAGCCAGCACCGGCTCCCGACATTCGCCAAACCAACAGAGGAAGCGGTGACTGGTCACGCCCTCGTCGAGCTGGAGCTTGTCCAGCAACTTGTCCACGCCGCCCAACTGGATGGCCGACAGCGACTTGGAGCTGAGGTCATTGAGGGTGCGCACCGAAGGAAACACCCGGTGGCCACGCGCCTCGGCCAGCAGCGCGCAGTAGTAGGCGGTGCCCAGGTAGCGGTAGCTGCGGCACAGGTTGATCACCCGCACCCGCTCGCCGGCTGCCGTGTGGTCGTGGTTCAGGTAGTGATCGAAGGTAATGACGTCCCGGCTGGGGTAGTAGGGAGACCAGTCTTTCAGATCGTCGACGACAACATAAAAACGCGGCATGCGCTGGCCTCAAGGGGTGGGTCTAAAGTGGCGGATTCTGCGGCTAATTCGCCGCCCGAGCAATAGCAATAGAATAGTTAAAACTACCGTATTCAGCCGCCTGCAGGCGACGTATGATAAGACTTTATTGAATGGTGTCCGGCCATGACCGCACTGCCGCCCTCGCTCGATCTGTCCTGTTTTTCCGCAGACTTCGCGGCGGCACGACAGCGCTTCCTCAGCGCCCTGGCAGAACTGCCGCCCGAGCTGGTTGCCGAGCACGACAGCCTGACCCACCCCGAACCCGGCCCCGGCGGGCAGCCGCTGGCCTGCGACTGGGTGCAGCTGCAAGCCGCCGCCGAGCCGCGCGACTGGCTGGTACTGATCAGCGGCACTCACGGCACCGAGGGTGCCGCCGGCTCCGCCATTCAGTGTGACCTGTTACCGCTGCTGGTCGAGCCCCTGCGCCGCCATCCCTCGCTGGGCATTGTGCTGATTCACGCCCTCAACCCCTGGGGTTTTGCTTGGCGCCGGCGCTGCGATCACCAAGGCATCGACATCAATCGCAACTTCATCAACTTCAACAAGGGGCTGCCCAACAACAGCCACTACGCCCAGCTGCACCGAGCCATCATCGCCGATGGCGATGTGCCCAGCAGCGAACTGCTACGACCGGAGGTCACCAAAGGCCAGTACCAGTTCTCCCGCGGCCTGTTTTTCGGCGGCCAGGGACCCAGCTGGTCGCGCCAGCTGCTGGAACGCAAGTGCAAGGCACCGCAATGGCAGCGCGCGCGCCGCGTCGCTGTCATCGACCTGCACACCGGTCTGGGACCCTATGGCTACGGCGAGGTGATCAACGACCACCCCGCCAACTCGGTGGGCTTTGCCCTCGCCCAGTCCTGGTATGGCGACAACGCGCAGTCCAGCGCGCTGGGCGAGTCGGTATCACCGCCCAAGCTCGGCTTGCTAGACTATTTCTGGCACCACCTCATCGGCGGGCGCGGCAGTTTCGTCACCCTGGAGTTCGGCAGCTATCCGCTTCCCCAGTTGATGCAACTGCTGATAGAGGAACAGCGCTATTACAATCGCTGCCGAGAACG
>JBFHRT010000410.1:0-2766 GCA_041591575.1 Spongiibacteraceae bacterium | reverse complement strand
GACTGGCGTCATCGGTAAGCACAATGTGGTACTGAGCGCGCAGTCTTTCCAGTTTCTGTGCCAGGGCCTGCTCACGCCGCTGTTTCTGCAGGCGGTTGGCAATGCGCCCGGCTACCTGCTCCAAGGGTATTGGCCGGGCGGGGCGAATGTCGTGAACCCACAGCAGGTGGTAGCCATAGACCGAGGCCACAGGGCCTATCCACTGGCCGGGCTTGGCATCGAATACGGCGTTTGCAGGGTCTTTACCCAGACGGTGGGCCAGTTGCGTGTGCTTCAGCGCCGGCAGGTGGTGGCCACCGTAAAAGGCGTCACCGCGCGCCAGCGCGGCCTCGACCGACCAGCTTTCAGCCTGGGCTTGCAGCAACAGGCGCTGTGCCCGACGTTCGGCCGCCGCATCCAGGCCGCCGACAAAGACATGGCTGACCCGGCGCTGTTCGGCAGCGCGAAACTCCGCCGCCTGCGCCGCGTAGTAGGCGCGAATCTCATCATCGTCGATAGCGGCAATAGCAAGCTCTGCTGTCAGCGCCTGGCGGGCGCTGGCAACCAGGTAGCGGCGGATCAGCGGGTCGCTCTGTTCCAGCCCCAGTGCGCGGGCCTGGCGCCGGGCGTCCTCGGCATCGCCGCCGGCGCTGAGCTGCAGAAAACTGCCGAGTTTTTCCAGGCGGTCCTGCACCACCGGCAGCTGATCCATGTGCCGGCGCAGCGCAATACGGTAGAGAATTTCCTCGTCGGCCAGTTCTTGCAGCATTTGCAGCCGGTCCGCCTCGGTGGGGGCGATGCCGTGCTGGTTCAGCCATTGGTCTTCCAGCTGCGCGAGGGCGGCAGCGCTGATTTCCAGCCGGGCCGGCGCTACAGCGCCCAGCCCCCAGGCCAGCACTGCGCCCAGCGCCAGGCAGCGCGCGGTGGGCGAGCGGAGTAGACGCCGGATCACGGTGCAGCGGCTGCCTGTGCGGCCTGCGCACTGTCAGGGGAGTACCAGATGGGCGAGCTCCAGGCGCGCTCCTGAATCACCGGCGAGTAGAAGGGCTCGTCTTCGGCGTTAAGGCAGCATTTGCCGTAGACATCCTTGCCCATGGCACCGCGATCCTTGGCGGCTGCGGTGGCGATTTCAGCCTGTTCAGCGCAGTTTTCGGCAAAGGGGTCAACGCCGGCGGCCTTGCACTGCAGGGTGGACCAGCGGCAGCTGGGGTTTTCCACCACGCGCGCGTAATAAAAAGCGGGCTGCTCGGCATCAAAATCGGGGTCGCGCCAGACCTTGCACAGTTCGGTGAAGCCGCGGCCTACCGGCGAGCAGCTTTGTGGGTCCACGCTGGCGCCGTTGTTCGGGTCACCCGCCACGTCGAATACCTGTTCGTGGGTGTTGCCGTCGGCGTCCACCCAGCCCTTGATGATCTGCAGGCGCTGCAGGTCGTTGCCGGGGTGGCCGGGGATGCCCGGGTCTTTCAGCGCGGTGACCACAAACGCGGGTGCTTCAGCCGCGGCCGCGGGCAGGTCGCCGCCCATGGGCACACCGCGTGCGTAGCTCTGTTTGACCAGATCGGTGGACTGGCAGAGGTCGGCCGGCATGTCCCAGCCGCCGAAGAAGCGCAGCACCGGGCGGGTGCCGCTGGTGGCGTAGGTTTCCTTGCGGCGGATGGCGGCGAAAATAGCGTCGCGGCTGTTCTCTTCGGCCCACACCACAGCATGGCCGCCGGCGTGGGAGAAGAAGTGATCCTGCACGTTGCGGAAGCCGCTGTCACGGCGCCCCAGGTGCCCAACGTAGTTGTCTTCCTCGGCGCTGCCGGGGGCGGCACTGTGCGTGTCGGTTGAACCGATAAAGCCCATTTTGAAGGGGTTGACGCCGTGCTCCTGCTGGTAGGCCAGGCCTTCCTTGAGCACGTTGCGCAACATGTTGCGCGGGTGAAATTCATCGACTGACACCGCCGCACCGCGCTCGGTCTGCACCTCGCCAAAGGCACTGCCGAGCATGCCCAGGTTATCGGCCTTGATCTGTTCGAAATCACAGAGCTCGTCTTTGGTCTGCACGCCGCGTCCGGCGAGGCGGTCGAAGCGGCACTCGGAGGCGCCTTTGTGTTGCACCAGTTCCACCACCGGCTCGAACTCCAGGCGGTCGATAATTTCCTGCTCGTTGCGCGGGTCCGGGAACATCAGGCCGCCGGCGAGGTTGGGGTTGTGCGGAATCGACATCACGTCGCAGCCGGGCGTGCCCTCTAGGCACTCGCCGCGCAGGCGTTTCCACAGTTCCGGAAAATTGTAGGTGCCGGTGTCGTAGGTGGAAATTGGCCGGTCGATGACATTGGCATTGCGGAAAATGACGTTGCGGTGCAGGTTCTTGTAGTCCGGCGCGTCGGTGTATTCGTAGCCGATAAAGGTGGTGAACTCGCAGTTTTCACTGCGGTCGTAATGGTCCTCGGCGGCCTGCTGAATATTGCCCCAGAACTCTTTGTCGCCGGCGTCACAGTCCGACAACTTACAGGCGAAGCTCTTGTCCTTTTGCGCTTTTTCGCTGGCCACACCCATGCTGGACCAGTAGTCGGCGGCCAGCAGCTGCACAATAAAGATGTTACTGCGGGTGGCGATGCAGTAGGGAAACCAGTAGCCGAGCTTGCCGGGATCATTGGTGCAGACGTTGATCTGCCCTAGAAACTCTGCGTGGTCGGTGACGGCGGTGAAGTCCAGTGGCCGCTGAATACGGGCTTTTAGTTTCTGTTCACCGTCTTCGTTGGGCAGTGCAATGGTTTCGCCTTTGGCGTAGCGGTAGGCGTC
>JBFHRT010000409.1:0-2766 GCA_041591575.1 Spongiibacteraceae bacterium | reverse complement strand
GGTGCGCACACTGGCGCCGGTGCTGGCAAGCAAGCACTGCGATCCGCCGGTACTGGTGATGGACGAACAGGGCGCCTTTGTCATTCCGTTACTGTCCGGCCACGAGGGCGGCGCCAATGCCTGGGGCGAACAAGTGGCATCACAGCTCGGTGCGCAGCTGGTACTGACCACTGCTCGCCCCTATCTGCAGCCGCTCTACACCGTCGGCATGGGCTGTGAGCGCGGTTGCCCCCGCGAACATCTGCAGGCCCTGCTGGAGCAGTGTCTGGCGCAGGCGCAGCTGGCGGTCACGCAGATTGCCAGCCTCAATAGTATTACCCTGAAGGCCGACGAGCAGGGCCTGATCGAACTCGCCGACCAGCTGACACTGCCGTATCACACCTGGAGCGCTGCGGAGCTGCGCAGCGTCGAGCCGCTGCTCAATAGCCGCTCTGACTACCTGTTTCGCACGGTGGGGGTTTACGGCGTGGCAGAATCGGCCGCGCTGTACGCCGCCCAACAGGCCGCGCAGGATCCACCGGAGCTGCTGCTGTGCAAGCAGAAAACCGCCCGCGCCACCTGCGCGATTGCCCGTGCCTATCCTCCCGCTCAGCGCGGCTGAGCCCAACACCAAGCCATTGGGAGCACTATGAAACAACTATTTGTCATTGGAACCGGCCCCGGCGACCCACAGCTGCTGACGCCCGCAGCCACCGAGGCCATCGCCGCCAGCAGCGACCTTGTCGGCTACGGTCTTTATCTGGATTTGCTCGGCGATGCCTGCCACAACAAGCGCCACCACGAGTTGCCACTGGGCGAAGAAATTGGACGCGCACGCCTGGCGCTGGACCTGGCCGCCAGCGGCAAGCCCACCGCATTAGTGTCTAGCGGTGACATCGGCATCTACGCCATGGCCACACTGGTATTTGAGCTGCTGGACAAACAACTGCAGGGTGACGAACAGCACCCCGAGTGGTTGGATGTTGACATCGACGTGATTCCCGGCATCTCCGCCATGCAGGCCGGCGCCAGCCGAACCGGCGCGCTGCTGGGCCACGACTTCTGCACCATTTCCCTGTCTGACCTGCTCACCCCCTGGGAAACCATCGAACGCCGTATTCACAGCGCCGGCACCGCGGATTTCGTGGTGTCGTTCTACAACCCGCGCTCGCGCACCCGCGACTGGCAGATCGGCGCAGCCCGCGACATTCTACTCGACTACCGGCCAGCGCAAACGCCGGTACTGATCGGCCGTCAGCTAACGCGCAGCGATGAGCAGATCCTGCTGACCACGCTCGGCGAACTGCGTGAAGACGACGTCGACATGTTCACCCTGGTCACGGTGGGCAACAGCGAGTCGCGCCATATCGTCAACCGCGACCAGCACTGGCTTTACACACCGCGAGGTTACCGACAAAAACAATGACCGTTTATTTTATTGGCGCCGGACCGGGCGATCCGGAGTTAATCACCGTCAAGGCGCAACGGCTGATCCGCCAGTGCCCAGTTATCCTCTATGCCGGCTCACTGGTGCCGCGCCAGCTACTGGAGGGTGCCTGTGCAGGCACTGTCATTGACACTGCGGCATTGGATCTCGACAGCATCATTGCCGAGATCAAACAGGCCCACCTGAACGGCCACGACGTGGCACGGGTGCACTCGGGTGACCCATCCATCTACGGCGCCATCGGCGAGCAGATCCGCCGTCTGCAGGCGCTGGGCATTGATTATGAAATTGTGCCGGGCGTCACTGCCACTTCGGCATCGGCAGCCTGGCTGGGCAGCGAACTGACACTGTCAGGCATTTCGCAAACCGTGATCATGACCCGCTACGAGGGCAAAACCCCATTTCCGGAACGCGAGCGTCTGCCCGCACTAGCAGCCAGCGGCGCCACGCTGGTGATCCATCTCGGCATCACCCGCATCCATAAGATCGCCGAGGAGTTGATCCCCTTCTACGGTGACGACTGCCCGGTGGCGGTTTGCTATCGCACCTCCTGGCCGGATCAGGACAAAGTGGTTGGCACGCTCGGTGACATTGTGGCTAAAGTGCGCGCGAAGAAATTCACCCGCACCGCGCTGATCATTGTCGGCCGGGTGCTGTCTGCCAGCGACTTCGCCGATTCTTACCTGTACGACCAGCAGCAGGCGCATATCTACCGGCCCAAAGTAAAAACCGCGCGGGTACCGACGGTGGACGGGGCGGTGGCGCATCCTGCGGTGAAACAACTGTCGGAGGTCTGACGCCGGATGCAATAACCTCCCTCTGCCGAGAGCTGGAGTGCGTGGAGCGGCTCCGCGTTTTTCAGCGCTGCCGGCTCAGGGGCGAGGATTGCGATCGGCTAGCGCTATCGTTTGCACACCGGCGTGCCCGGCTTCGCCGACTTGCGCGCGGTTTCCTCATCGATCACCGATTGCGGGAACTGGCCCATAAAGCAGCAGCAAACGTTGTCGTTGATCATGGTACGCGGCCCTTGCGGATGGGAGATATGCCGGTACGGTTCGTGGTGATGGCCGTGGCCGTGGCCGTGGCCGTGGCCGTGGTCGTGGCCGTGGTCGTGGTCGTGGCCGTGGCCATGATGGTGATGATGGTCGTTGCTGGACTGTGGCTGGAATTCCGCGTGGTGGTGATGGACTTCCACCTCCCCGCGCGCCAGTCGCGCCTGAAAATCCGCCATCAGGCCAGGCTTTTCACCATAGTGACCGTGCACTTCGCGGATACGCTCTTCGAAGGTATCAATGACATGTGACTGATCGCGCAGGTAGTCAGCCTTATAGAACTGCACC
>JBFHRT010000408.1:0-2772 GCA_041591575.1 Spongiibacteraceae bacterium | reverse complement strand
CGCCTTCGTGCAGCGCCAGATTGACGTTATCGATGAAGTGGTAGTCGTAGAAGAAAATCAGCCAGCCGATATAGGGCAGCAGGATGAGCAGTGGCCATCGTTCCGCCATGGTTTACTCCTTCCGGCTGCTGCCGCCGGTGGCAAAGGTCAGCGGCGTATCACCCAGCTGCTCGCGCACCTGCGCATACCAGGCCGAAGGGTTGTCCACCTCGCCCTCTTCATTGAGCGGCGGGTAGTCCAGGCCGTAGTGCTCGCAGAAGTGGCGCAGCTTGGGATGGCCCCACTCGAAAAACAGTCGCTGGTAAGTGGCCTCATCGATGCGCACCTGGTCGTAAAGCCCGGCCAGGGCGCGCTGGCGCTGGGCCTCGGCGAGGATGATGCCCGCCGCCACCGACACATTGTAAGACTGCACCATGCCCATCATCGGGATGGTGATATGGATGTCCGAGGCGGCCTGACCCTCGGCGCTGACGCCCACCCGCTCGGCGCCCAGCAACAGCGCCGTGGGCCGGGTGTAGTCCACCTCGCGAAAGTCCACCGCGCGCTCATCCAGGTGGGCGGCAACGATCTGGTAGCCCTGGGCTTTGAGCGGTGCCAGCGCGTCGTCAAGGCTCGGGTGGCGGTGCACCTTCAACCAGCTGTGACTGCCCTTGGCGGTGCCGCGAAAGGCCTTGTAGTCCTTGTCGCCGATGACGCTGTGCATATCCAGTGCGCCCACCGCATCGGCGGTGCGCACGATGGCCGACAGGTTGCGGCCCTTGTGCACGTAGTCGGTGACCACGGTGAGATCGGGCTGGCGCTTGTCCAGCACACTGCGCAGTCGCGCGATTCGCTCGGGGGTCATCGCGCACCGCTCTGCGCTGTCAGGCGCTGGCCCGGTTCCAGGGTCCAGCAGTTGTCGTGGCGCTGAAAGCCGAGATGGGGGTAGTAGTCCACCGCCGCCGGCGCCGACAGCAGCACCAGCCGGCAGTGTTCGCCCAGCATGCGCTGACTGCGGGCGATCAGCTCGCGGCCGATGCCGCGGCGCTGGTAGTCGCGGTCCACCGCCAGATCCGACAGGTAACAGGCGTAGTGAAAATCGGTCATTGAACGGGCGATTCCCACCAGCTTCATGCCCTCCCAGGCGGTGACCTACAGATTGCCACCGTTGAGCATGCCCTGCATACAGGCCTTGTCGTGAACGGGGCGGCGCTCGGCGAGACCGGAGCGCTCCAGCAGGTCGACAAAGCGGGGCACGGTGATAACGTGATTGACGCGGTAACTGATGGCCATGGCAACAATGCGTTCGCTGAGTGGTCGGTTTATTGGGTGATAGCGCATGATACCGGCAAACCGCCGCTGCCCGAAACCGCAAGCCTGCTGTTTACTGGCTTCGCGCTTTTGCTTAACGTGGGTCTACGGCCTCCACTATCGGCACCGTCCATGAGTAAGCCCTGGCTATTTCTAAAATATCTAAACCTGAGCCTGCGGCTATGGGTCACCCGCGCCTTTCACGCGCTGTTCGGGCTGACGCTGGTGGTCTTGGTGGCCACCATTGCCGCTGCCGCCGCCGTCACCCTGGCCGGACAGGCACTGCTGTGGCACGAGTCAGGCAGCTGGCTGCACATGCCCATCCTGTACTGGTTCACCGACCCCTGGGTGAGCATCACCGAGCAGCTGACACTGCCCAAGGTGCAGCGCCACCTCAGTGGCCCGATCAACCCCTTTATCACCCTGGGCGTGTGGAATCTGGTGCTGGACGCCAACACCTTTCTGCCGCGCGAGGGCAGCTACTGGCCCACCTACCGCTGGTTCGGCGGCTTTGCCGACTGGCTGGCGGCGCCGCAGCGCTGGCATCAGCTGCACGCGCCGCTGATGTATGTGATGAAGACCCCCATCGCCCTGTTTCTCAGTGTGCTGGCGGCGCTGGTGTACTGCGGCGTGCGCGACTATTTCGACGCTATGCGCCGGCGCCTGGGCTGGCTGCAGAAAAACCGCGAGGTGGTGCGCGAGTGGCTGCGCGAACCCGACAGAAACGTGCCCACAGTCACTTCAAAGCGTGGAAAGTCTGATGACTGATGAACTGTGCCAACTGGTCAAGCTGTTTGAACTGGAAAAAATCGACAGCGGCCTCTTCCGCGGGCGCTGCGAGGACACCGGCTGGGGCCGGGTCTATGGCGGCCAGGTGCTGGGGCAGGCGCTGGCGGCGGCCAACCAGCAGGTGGAAGACGACCGCATCGTGCACTCCTTCCACAGCTACTTCCTGCGCCCCGGCGACCCGAGCCACTCCATCGTCTACGACGTGGAGGCACTGCTGGATGCCGGCACCATCGCCTCGCGACGGGTGGCGGCGATACAGAACGGCCAACCCATTTTTCTGATGGCAGCCTCCTTCCAGCGTCAACTGGACGGCTACGCCCACCAGAAAACCATGCCCGCGGTGACGCCGCCGGAGCAGCTCACCTCCGAAAGCGAGCGCGAGCGCCAGTACGTCGCCAACGCCCCGGACGACTGGAAGCCCAAGTTCAACGCCAACAAGGCCATCGACTTTCGCCCAGTGCAACACTACGACCTGCTCAAGCCCGAGGCCAGCGAGCCGGTGCGCCAGCTGTGGATGCGCGCCAACGGCGAGCTGCCCGACGACCCGCGGGTGCACGAATACCTGCTGGCCTATGCCTCGGACTATTTCTTCCTGGCCACCGCCAACCAGCCCCACGGCCTCTCGTTTTTGACGCCCGGCATGCGCATGGCCACCATCGACCACAGCATGTGGTTTCACCGTCCCTTCCGCTT
>JBFHRT010000407.1:0-2793 GCA_041591575.1 Spongiibacteraceae bacterium | reverse complement strand
CTGTGACGGCAGTTCATGCTGCAAATACCCCACGCATTTTTGCCAGGTGGCGTCCGACAAAACGATCAGCTCCTTGCGGTGTTCTTATGGTTTATAAATCCGGGGACAACTCCCGGTGAAGCGCGACATTCTAACGCGAGCGCCACCCTCTTATCCACAACAAAATGTGCCAACGCGTCACATTTATCATACCCATTTTTCTTTATATATCATAAACATAGATTATCAAGGCAACAATCAGGCGGGCACTTCGCGGCGCTGCGAAACGACTGTGGAAAACCCTGCTGGCAGACTGTGGATAAGCTGTCGAACAGCGGGGGAGAAGCGGTGCGCAAGCGCGCGGCGCCGCCGCCGCAGAAAAACTGTCGTCGCCGCCATCAAAGCGATTGATCTTTGTCCGCTTATTCTCTAGAATTCGCGGTCCAAATTTTGTGTCTTCCCGGTCTGTTGCCGGGGAAGAATCCACCGCTACCCTCGGTAGCGATAAGCTGAGACGGAACAGATCATGAAATGAACTTTTCAGCCGAGTGTTTTGAAGCGCAAGCGCACCCACGGCTTCCGCGCCCGCATGGCCACCAAAAACGGCCGCAAGGTACTGGCTCGCCGCCGCGCCAAAGGTCGTCTGCGCCTGTCCGCCTAAGTCCTCCTTCTTATATATAGTGGGACTAGAGTCAGCGCCGTGGCCGAATTCGGGTTTCCCAAATCGTCCCGGTTGCTGACCCCAAAGGATTACCAGGCGGTATTCGACGAGGCCCGCATCAAGGTCTCGACGCCGCAGCTGCTGTTTCTCGCCAGACCCACCTCGCTGCCCCAGGCCCGCATGGGCATGGTCATCGCCAAGAAAAACGTGCGACTGGCCGTGCGCCGCAATCGTATCAAGCGCGCCCTGCGCGAAAGCTTCCGTCTGCACCAGCCGGCCCTGCAGGGGCTGGATGTTGTGGTGCTTGCCCGCCGCGGATTGGATACACTAGACCGCCAACAACTGCAGGCAACCTGCACCGGCCTGTGGCAACAGCTGCAGCGACGCCAGCAGAAATTCAACCGTCAGCGGAACGACTAGTGCACACTCAGCGCCCGTCACAGCGCCAATTTCGGTCCCCGGCCGCCATGCTAGAACAGCTGGCCCGGCGCGCACTGATGGCCGCGGTGCGCGGCTACCGCTATTTTCTCAGCCCGCTGATGGCCAGCCACTGCCGCTTTTACCCCAGCTGCAGCAGCTATGCGCTGCAGGCGCTGGAGCAACACGGCGCCGTGCGCGGCAGCTATCTCGCCGGCCGCCGCCTGTTGCGCTGCCACCCCTTTAATGCCGGTGGCTACGATCCCGTTCCCGGCAGCGGCACCGACTGTGAGTCCGGCTGCGAGCCACACGGTGCACACCTAGGCAGCGCGCAACCAGACCAACCGAATTCCCAACTTCAGGCTTCTCGTCAATGATGGATATACAGCGTTACCTACTGATTGGCGCCATTGCGGTGCTGTCCTTCATGTTGCTCACCGAGTGGGTGCAATTTCGCGAAGAGGCCGACGCCGCTCAAGTCGTCAGCCAGAAGACTCAGCAGAGCCTGCCCACCGCTGCTACCATCGGTGACGAGGCGGCAAGCGCCAGCAGCGCCGACGACCTGCCCAGCAGCCCCGAGTTCAAAGCGGCCGCCGCAGAAAACCTCAGCAGCGCAGAACTGGTGCGCGTCAGCACCGACGTACTGGAGCTGACCATCGACCTCAACGGCGGCGACATCGTCTACGCCGCGCTGCCCAAGCACTACGCCGCCATCGACAAACCCGATCAACCTTTCGTGCTGCTGGAAACCGAGCGCCTTCAGTACGTGGCCCAGAGCGGCCTGGTGGGTCGCAACGCCACCGACACCGCCGACGGCCGCCCGCGCTTTGCCGCCAGCGCCGACAGCTACAGCCTTAAGTCCGGCGCCGACAGCCTGGAAGTGGATCTGCACTACGCCTACAGCGACAGCGTCGATTTGATCAAGCGCTACCGCTTCCACCGCGGCCAGTACCTGGTGGAACTGGAGTACCTGGTGGATAACCGCAGCAGCCAGCCCTGGCAGGCGGCACTGTTCACCCAGCTCAAGCGCGACAACAGCGAAGACCCGGCGGTCAACGGCGGCGGTATGGGCATGCAGCCCTTCCTGGGTGTGGCCTACCGCACCGCCGAAGACCCCTTCGAAAAACTCGACTTCGAGGATATGCGCGACAAGCCGCTCAACCTGACGATGAATGGCGGCTGGATTGCCATGGTCCAGCACTACTTCGTCGCCGCCTGGATTCCCGATGCTAACGCGGAAAACAAGTTCAGCACCGTGGTTACCCGCGCCGGCCACAACATCGCCCGCGCCACCAGCGCCCCGGTCACCGTCGCCCCCGGCACCCAGGGTGTGATCCGCGCCGGCTTCTACGCCGGCCCCAAAGACCAGTACGCGCTGGAAGAAATCTCGCCGGGATTGGAACTGAGCGTTGACTACGGCTGGCTCTGGTGGATCGCGCAGCCGCTGTTCTGGCTGCTCAATTTCTTCTACAGCTACGTCGGCAACTGGGGCTGGGCCATCGTGCTGGTCACCGTTATGGTCAAAGCCGTGTTCTTCCACCTCAACGCCACCGCCTTCCGCTCCATGGCCAATATGCGCCGGGTGCAGCCCAAGCTGCTGGAATTGCGCGAGCGCTACGGCGACGACCGCGCCAAGCAGTCGCAGGCGATGATGGAGCTGTACAAGAAAGAGAAGATCAACCCGCTGGGCGGCTGCCTGCCGATGCTGGTGCAGATGCCGGTGTTTATCGCCCTGT
>JBFHRT010000406.1:0-2797 GCA_041591575.1 Spongiibacteraceae bacterium | reverse complement strand
GTCACCCTGCCCTTCTACCCGCCCTCCTCGCTGACCTACGGCATGGTGGTCAACGACAAAGGCCAACGCTTTATCAACGAAGACTGCTATCACGCTCGCGTCGGCTACAACGCCCTGCTGCAGCAGGAAAACAGCAGCCAGCGCATCTACATCATCACCGATGTTGATGGCTACGGCGATTACGAGAAAATGAGCTACCTGGGCGCCCAGGTAGCCGGCACCGGTGACACCGCCGAAGAGCTGGAGCAGGAACTGGGTATGCCCGCCGGCTCGCTGGCCCAGAGCATTGCCTTCTACAACGAGCACGCCGACAAGGGCGAGGACCCGCTGTTCCACAAGAGCGCCAACTGGCTGCGCCCGCTGCAGGCACCCTACGTGGCGCTGGACTGCACCATCGGCCGCGGTGCCTTCTACCCCTTCTTCACCCTGGGCGGCCTGGAAACGCGCATCAGCGGCGAGGTACTGACCCCGGGCGGCGAAATTATCCCCGGCCTCTTCGCCGCCGGCCGCACCACAGCCGGCATTCCCCGCCGCGCCAGCGGCTATGCCAGCGGCATGTCGGTGGGCGACGTCACCTATTTCGGCCGCCAGGCTGGCAAGGCGGCGGCTGCGCGGGGCGACGCATAAGACCCTATGCTGACTCCGTCATTGCGAGGAGCGAAGCGACGCGGCAATCTCGGCCAGGATGGCAGCGAGTCCAATGAGATTGCCACGGCGCCTGCGGCGCCTCGCAATGACGGGGCGCTTAGAGTTCAACCATCGCCTCAAAGCCACCCCAGATCATGCGCTTGCCATCGAAGGGCATGGTCTCGGGGCTCATGTCCGCCAGCCGGGGGTCCTTCATCAGCTGCGCATTGACGCGATCGCGCTGCTCGCGGGATTCATACGTTATCCACGAGAACACCACCACCTCGTCGTCTTTCAGATCCACGCTCTGGGGAAACGAGGTCCACTGCCCCGGCTTGACGTCATCGGCCAGGCATTCCACGTACTCCAGCGCACCGTATTCGCGCCAGATAGTGCCAGCCTTCTGGGCCAACTCCCGGTAGGCGTCCAGCTTGGCCCTGGGAACCGGCACCACAAAGCCATCCACGTATTTGCCCATGGCAAAAAACTCCTGCGAAGTCATTCATGAGTTCACAGCGTAGTCGTTTGGCGGCGTGAGAAATCGACGGAGGGGAAGTAAAACGGGCAGATATTGCAGGGAGAAACGGTACGCACAGCGCACCCTACGAAAGGGCGCGCTGCTTAAGGTAGGGTGCGCTGTGCGCACCGGCTTTTCTGATTTAAGCGTCCGACGTCCAGCGTCAAGCTTCTGACGGCTTTTTACCCATCAACAGGCTCAAATCCACCTGCTTGTCGGCGTGGTAGGAGGAGCGCACCAGCGGGCCGCTGGCCACGCTCTTGAAGCCCAGTTCTTCGGCGATACGGCCGTACTCCTCGAACTCCTCGGGCGGCACGAAACGCTCCACCGCCAGGTGGTCGCGGCTGGGCTGCAGGTACTGGCCCAGAGTGATCATGTCGATGTCATGCTCGCGCATGTCGTGCATCACCTGGATCAACTCCTCGCGGGTTTCACCCAGACCCAGCATCAGGCCGGATTTGGTGAGCACGTCGGGACGGCGCTGTTTGTATTGCTTGAGCAGGTCCAGCGACCACTGGTAGTCCGATCCGGGGCGGATCTTTTTGTACAAGCTGGGCACCGATTCCAGGTTGTGGTTGAACACGTCCGGCGCTTCCTTTTCCAGGATGTCCAAGGCCACCTCCATGCGCCCGCGGAAGTCGGGCACCAACACCTCGATACGGATGCCGGGGCTGCGCTGGCGGGTCTCGCGGATGCAGTCGGCGAAGTGGCCGGCGCCGCCGTCCAGCAGGTCGTCGCGGTCCACCGAGGTGATGACCACGTATTTCAGCGCCATCTCGGCAATGGCCTCGGCCAGTTCCCGCGGCTCGTTCACGTCCAGCGGATTGGGGCGGCCGTGGGCGACGTCGCAGAAGGGACAGCGGCGGGTGCAGATCTCACCCATGATCATAAAGGTGGCGGTGCCGCCGCCGAAGCATTCGCCCAGGTTGGGGCACTGGGCCTCCTCGCACACCGAGGCCAGCTTGTGCTTGCGCAGCAGCTGCTTGATGCGGGTAACTTCGGGGCTGATGGGCATTTTTACCCGAATCCAGTCGGGCTTGGCGGGCAGCTCGGTGGTCGGGATGACCTTCACCGGAATACGCGCCACCTTCTCGGCGCCACGCAGTTTCTCACCCTGAACCACTTTTTTTACCGCGCCCTTGCGCGTGGGGGAAGGCTTGTTGCTGGATACGTCAGTCATTACCGTCACTCACTTGGGGCAGTGCGCTGTCTTCCAGCACCTGGCACCCGCTGTAATTCAACCGCCGTGCCAGTTCAGCGGACAATCTCTCCCCCAGTTGCCGCTGTGGCGGCGCATCGCCCAACTGGCGGGCGATGTCGGTGACCTCCAGCCCCTGGTGTCCGCAGGGGTTGATGCGCAGGAATACGCTGAGGTCCATGTCGATATTCAAACTCAGGCCGTGGAAGGTGCAGCCGCGGCGCACACGCAGGCCGAGCTGGGCTATTTTAGCACCACTTTGCACGTAAACGCCCGGCGCATCGGGCCGCGGGTGGGCCGGGATGCCGATTTCGCCCAGTACTTCGACGATAGCCTCCTCAATGGAGGTCACCAGGTCGCGGATGCCGATACCTGCGCGCTTGAGGTCCACCAGCACATAGCCCACCAGCTGGCCGGGGCCGTGGTAGGTCACCTGGCCGCCGCGATCCACCTGC
>JBFHRT010000405.1:0-2801 GCA_041591575.1 Spongiibacteraceae bacterium | reverse complement strand
TTGATCACGTGGTCTGCCGGCAGCACCAGCAGTACCGCCTCAGGGTCCTGGCTCAGCGCCTGCAGTGCCGCCACCGCCACCGCCGGTGCGGTGTTGCGGCCCACCGGCTCCAACACAATGGCGCTGGCGCGCTGACCCTGGCTGCGCAGCTGCTCGGCCACCATAAAACGGTGGTCGTCGTTGCACACTACCAGCGGCTCGGCGACCGCATCCAGGCCGCTCACTCGCGCCAGGGTCTGCAGCAACATGGACTGCTCGCCCGCCAGCGGCAAAAACTGCTTGGGGTAACTCTCGCGTGACACGGGCCACAGACGGCTTCCCACGCCGCCCGACAGCAGTACCGGTATTAGCATCTGACCTCTCCCTGTAGGCTTTTAATACACTCTGTTGTTATGGTCTGGGCCGCCCGCAGTGTCAGTCTGTGCGCCGGCCAAACAGCCCCTCATGTTAACGGATATTCCCGTCAATTTCCCCCTGGCGAAGCCCGCAAGCACGGGACACAGCCTGCCACCGCAAAGTGACAATTTGACTGCCCGCGCCAGCGCCTCAGTGTTGACAGTGCTAACGCTGACCCTCGACAAAGGCTTGTGCTACCATGCGCCGACCCAATTTTCAGTACTAAGGCGTTTCATGGCACTCACGGATCAACACGCGTTCTCGCGCGAAGAACTCATCGCCTGTGGCCACGGGGACCTGTTTGGCCCCGGCAACCCCAAGCTGCCGGTGGACAATATGCTGATGCTGGACCGCATCACCCATATCAGCACCGACGGCGGCAAGTACGGCAAGGGCGAACTCATCGCCGAGTTGGATATCCGTCCCGACCTGTGGTTTTTCGATTGCCACTTTATCGGCGACCCGGTGATGCCCGGCTGCCTGGGCCTCGATGCCATGTGGCAGCTGGTGGGCTTCTACCTGGGCTGGAAAGGCAACAAGGGCAAGGGCCGCGCGCTGGGCGCCGGCGAGATCAAATTCACCGGCCAGGTGTTGCCCGACGCCAAGTTGGTCACTTACAAGCTGGACCTCAAGCGCGTGATCGAGCGCAAGCTGGTGATGGGCATCGCCGACGGCGAACTGGCCGTAGACGGCAAGACCATCTACGAAGCCAAGGATCTGCGGGTCGGGCTGTTCCAGGCTGACGCCTTCTGAACCGGCGCCAACAGCGCCCGCGCAAAGAATCGAGATCGACGAGGAATATAAGGATGAGACGAGTAGTAGTCACCGGCATGGGCATCACTTCCTGCATCGGCAACGATGTGGAGAGCGTCCTCAATGCGCTGAAAGCAGGCCAGTCTGGCATCAGCTTTCGCGAAGACTACAAAGAGCTGGGTTTCCGCAGCCAGGTAGCAGGCTCGGTCAATATCGACGCCAGCGAGTTTATCGACCGCAAGAAGCTGCGTTTCATGGGTGACGCTGCGATCTACGCCTATATCGCCATGGCCCAGGCCGTGGCCGACAGCGGCTTGGAACAAAAAGACGTTTCCAATGAGCGCACCGGCATCATCGCCGGCTCCGGCGGCGCCTCCTCCGCCAACCTGGTGGAAGCCGCCGACATCCTGCGCGCCAAGGGCGTCAAGCGCCTCGGCCCCTATCGTGTCACCCAGACCATGGGCAGCACCGTGTCGGCCTGCCTGGCCACGCCCTTCCAGATCAAGGGCGTCAACTACTCTATCTCCTCCGCCTGCGCCACCAGCGCTCACTGCATTGGCAACGCTGCGGAACTGATTCAGCTGGGCAAGCAGGACATCGTCTTTGCCGGCGGCGGCGAGGAAGAGCACTGGAGCCTGAGCTGCCTGTTCGACGCCATGGGCGCGCTGTCCAGCAAGTACAATGACACCCCGACCAAGGCCTCGCGCCCCTACGACGCCGACCGCGACGGCTTCGTCATCTCCGGTGGCGGCGGCATGCTGGTACTGGAAGAGCTGGAGCACGCCAAGGCCCGCGGCGCCAAGATTTACGCCGAGCTGGTGGGCTATGGCGCCACCTCCGACGGCTACGATATGGTCGCCCCCAGCGGCGAAGGTGCGGTGCGCTGCATGAAGCAGGCACTGGCCACCGTCGACACTCCCATCGACTACATCAACGCCCACGGCACCTCGACGCCGGCCGGCGACATGCAGGAGCTGAAGGGTGTGCGCGAGGCCTTTGCCGACCGGCCGCTGCCGCCCATTACCTCCACCAAGTCGCTGACCGGCCACACCCTGGGTGCCGCCGGCGTGCACGAGGCGATCTACACCCTGCTGATGATGCAGAACAACTTCATCGCCGCCTCCGCCAACATCGACAATCTGGACCCAGCGGCCGAGGGCCTCCCCATCCTCACCGAGCGCCGTGACAACGTTGAACTGAACACCGTGATGTCCAACAGCTTCGGCTTCGGTGGCACCAACGCCACGCTGGTGTTTAAGCGTTACCAGGGTTGAGAACGCTGGACGCCCGACGGGAGACGGGAGACGCTTTAAAAGCGGTCGGACGTCTGAAGCCGGACGTCTGACGCCCCGCGGCGTCGCCGCGCTCCCACCCAAAAAAGCCCCGCTTCGGCGGGGCTTTTTTGTTGTAGCGATAAGCGGTGCGCACGGCGCACCCTACCATTGCCAATCGGAGCCGCCCGTAGGGTGCGCTACAATGCCATTAACTTAAGGCAATACAAGGTATTTTGTGGAGCAGGGGCGCGGCTCGAATCTCGGTTGTAGGCCGAAATAAGCGCTTTTCAGCGTTTCCGGCGAATGTCCGCATGGCCACAGCACTCGCTGCGCTCGCGGGCCACTCTGACGCAAGCTTATGCGGACCTACGTCGCTAA
>JBFHRT010000404.1:0-2803 GCA_041591575.1 Spongiibacteraceae bacterium | reverse complement strand
GCGACGCGATCGCCGGGCAATACCCGGTCCATCTGCTCCGGCGGCAGGAATACATCGCGGCCATCGTCCAGGCGCACGAAACCAAAACGGCGCTGGCTGCCGCGGACAATGCCCTCGGCCCGCTCTTTGGCGGCTTCAATATCGCGGTTGAGTTGCTTGAGTTGTTGCAGGGTGTCCCGGTTGAGCACTAGTAACCTCGATGAGCGCTTTGGGCGAGAAAGGCGCATAGCCTAGCCCAAAAGCGCGCCAAAGTCAGTCTCGGCCCGGCGCAGGTGTCGCAGAAGTGGCGGCGGCGGGGCTGCCGCCGGCTCGGTCGGGTGGGCGGCTCAGAAGCCCTCGACCTGGTGTACCTGCTTCCAGATCAGGCCCGGCGCCATGCGGCGCATAAAGGCGCCAATCTTGGCGTCGCGGTTGGGGAAGACCCAGAACTTGCCCTTGTCCAGGCCCTGGTCGATGGCGTCCAGTACCTGTTGCGGGGTGATAGGGTCGCCGCCCTGGTCCAACATTTTCGGCCAGTGGGTGTCGCGGCCCTGGTCCAGCAAGGGGGTGTTTACCGCCGGTGGGCACACACAGGCAAAGCGCACGCCGCTGTTGATGTGCTCGTGGTAGAGAATCTCGGTGAACATGGCCACCGCGGCCTTGGTGGCGGAGTAGGCGCCGGTGATCATGGTGGGCAGGATGCCGGCCATGGAGGCGAAGCTGACGAAATCACCGCGGCCGCGCGCGACCATGCCCGGCAGTACCGCCTTGGTGATGTGAATCAGGCCGAAATAGTTGATTTCCATCTGCTTGCGCATGATGGCGGCGTCCTGCTCCAGCAGTTTGCCGAAGGGCATGATGGCGGCGGCGTTGTAGAGCCGGTCCACCGGGCCCAGTTTGGCTTCCAGCTCTTCCACCGCGGTCTTGACCGCGGCCTCGTCGGTGATGTCCACGGTCCAGCTGTGAATATTGTCGTAGCCCTGGGCGGTCTCTTCCATGCCCTGAACGTTAACGTCGAAAATGGCCACAGTGTTGCCGGCCTTGGCGTGATTCTGCGCCGCCTGGCGACCCATGCCGCTGCCGCCGCCGGTAATGAGTACTACTTTTCCGTCGAATGCCACGGTTTCTTCCTCCCAGTCAGTGATGGTGTGTTGCGCCTATGTATAGTTGTTTTCGGCGGCCGCCTAAGCTACTGCAATGCCGGCGGCTTGGCAACGCGCCGCCGCAAAGCCGGATTTGACATTGCTGCGCCGGGCTCTTAATAATCGAGCCATAACAACACTGCTGGATCGGCTGTTTGACACGACTGTTGTCCCGACACCCACAGGATCGCTCCGCATCCTCACCCTCTGAATCGTCTCGCCGTTCAGATCCGCTTGCTGCCAGCTGCAATCTGCCCCCGTTTCCCCCTACACACGCTGCTGCCCGCGCCGGCCGCGGTGTGTTGCCCCGTTCCAACCAAGGAGATCGCCATGGAAAAAATCTTTGTCCTGGACACCAATGTTCTCCTGCACGACCCCATGGCGCTCAGCGCCTTCCAGGAGCACCGCGTGGTGGTGCCAATGACGGTGCTGGAAGAGCTGGATGCCATCAAGGATCGCCGCGACAAGGACGTGTCGCGCGAAGCGCGCATCGCCATTCAGGCGGTGGACAAGCTGCTGTTCAACGCCTCGCCGCGGGAGATTCAGGAGGGGGTGCCCATCCCCAACGCCAGTGGTGAGCGCTCCGGCACCCTGGCGGTGTTCCCCGACCAGCTGATCAACCACGACAGCGACGCGCCCTTCCTCGACGGCTCGCTGCACCAGTGCAACGACAACCGCATCATCAACGTCGCCCTGCACCTGCAGCAGGACTGCCCGGACAAGCAGGTGGTGCTGGTCACCAAGGACATCAACATGCGCCTCAAGGCCAAGGGCTCGGGGCTGGAGCACGTGGAGGACTACCGCAAGGACCGGGTGCTGGAAGACATCGACTATATGGCCAAGGGCTACGAGCACATCGCCGGCCGCTTCTGGGACGGGGTGGCCAAGGTCGACACCCTGCGCGACGGCGGCGACACCGTGCACCGCATCGCCCGCGAGCTGTTGCCCAAGGCCCATATCAACCAGTTTATCTGCGACGACAGCGGCTTTGTCGGCTATGTGCGCGCCATTGCCGGCGACGTCATCGAGTTGCAGGACCTCAGCCGCGACCAGCTGATGGGGCAGGGCATGTGGGGACTGCACCCGCGCAACCTGGAACAGGCCATGGCCTTCTTTCTGATCAGCCGGCCCCATATCGACATGACCGTACTCACCGGCCCCGCCGGCTCGGGCAAGACCCTGATTGCGCTGGCCTACGGCCTGCATGCGATCATGGAGGAGCGCCGTTTCGACAAGCTGATTGTGGCGCGCTCGACCCCGCCGATCGCCGAGGAGATCGGTTTCCTGCCCGGCACCGAGGAGGAGAAAATGGCGCCCTGGCTGGCGGCCTTCGACGACAACCTGGAAGTGCTGCACGGCAGCGACGAGTCGCCTTTCAGCAGCATCGACTACGTCAAGGACAAGGCCAACCTGCAGTTCAAGTCGCTGAACTTCATGCGCGGGCGCTCCTTCAACAACGCCTACATCGTCATCGACGAGGCCCAGGGCCTGACTCAGTTCCAGCTCAAGTCCATCATCACCCGGGTCGGCAGCAACTCCAAGATCGTGGTGCTGGGCAACCTGGCGCAGATCGACAACAAATACATCTCGCCGCTGACCTCCGGTCTCACCTACCTGGTGGAAAAGTCGAAGCATTTCGAGCACGCCGGTATCATGCACGTCAATGGCATCGAGCGCTCGCG
>JBFHRT010000403.1:0-2821 GCA_041591575.1 Spongiibacteraceae bacterium | reverse complement strand
GGCGCAGCCCGTCGGCGCTGCCTGCCATTGCCGCACCAGCAGTTTTACCCGCAGGGCGGCGCCATTGAGCTCCAGCAGCTGGGGGGTGGCGCTGGAATCGCGGGAGCGGTAGCGATCGAAACGCAGTTGCCAGCCCAGCTGTTGCATGTTGCTGAGGTGGCCGTCGCTGTTGGTGACGGCCTGGAAGGGTTGCTGCGGCACCGGTCGCGCCAGCACCCAGTGGCGCAGTGCCGACACCGGCAGCGGCCAGCCCAGGGTGGCGGCCAGCTCCTCGGCGGTGGCGGCGCTGAGTGAGTCCTCGCCGCGGCGCTCCAGAGTCACCCGGTGGCCGTCGCTGCTGAGGATGGCGGCACTGCCGCCCAGTGGCCCGCTGAGTCGAATGCGATAGTGGGCGCCGCAGTTGAGCCAGTCGATCTGTGCACTGTCGCGCTGGTCACCGCTCCAGATGCCGAGTTTGCCGCTAAGTTGCCAGTGTTCGCCGCCTACAGCGACGTCGCCGGGCTGCAGGGTGCTGCAGCCGGCCAGCGACAGCAGTAGCAACAGAGTGGGCCAGCGGGATAGGTGGACGTGCACGGGGGCTTCCTTATTCTTTTGATTGGATGCGCAAGGATCAGTGAGGGTGGGCTATTGAGGCTCGGCCTTCAGCCGGCGCATGGTTTCGCGGATCAGCGGGCTGTCGGGCTGGTCGCGCAGGCCGTCGGCCCATACTTCCATCGCGCGCTGTTGCCGGCCCAGCTGCCACAGTACTTCGCCCAGGTGGGCGGCAATTTCATGGTCCTGAGACTGCTTGAAGGCGCGCTCCAGATAGGTGTGCGCCAGTTCCAGGTCGCCCTGGCGGTAGGCTATCCAGCCATAGCTGTCCTGAATGGAGGGGTCCTGGGGGCGGATGTCCAGCGCCCGCTGCACCAGGATTCGCGCCTCTTCCAGGCGATCGGTGAGTATGGCCAGCGAATAGCCCAGGGCGTTGAGGGCGGTGGCGTTGTCGGGGTCGTCGCTGAGAATGGTGCGCAGATCCGCTTCCAGCAGATCGATATTCTGGCGGCGTTCGCTGAACAGTGAGCGGGCGTAGAGCAGGTTGATCTCCCGCGGGTGCCGCAGCAGGGCGTCACTGAGCAGGCGGTGGCCCTCGTCGTAGGCGCGGTGCTCAAACAGCAGGTCTGATTCAATCAGAGTCAGCTGCACATCCTGCGGCGGGAAGCGCTGGCGCAGCTCGCGCAGGTGGCGGCGCGCGGTGGGCAGGCCCTGTTCGCGGTCGGCAATGGCGGTGAGACGCTTCACCGCGGCACTGAATTCCTCGCCGGGGGCTACCTGCAGGTAGTGTTCGGTGGCACTGTCCCAGCTCTGCTCCTGCTCGGCGAGCTGGCCGAGGAAGTAGTGGGCGGTGGACTGGTGGGTGGCCAGCCGTTTGAGCGAGTCCAGCTGCTGGCGGGCGGCGTCGCTATCGCCCAGCTCGCGGTTGATCAGCGCCAGCCCCAGCAGCAGGTTGCCGTCATCCGGGTGCTGGCGGGTCAGTACCGTGTAGTGGGCCTTGGCCTGGTGCAGGTCGTCGCGCATCAGCTGCTGTGCCAGCTGCAGGCGCAGGCGCTTGTGATTGGGGTAGGCGTCGACGGCAAAACGCAGCCGTTCCACCGCCTCGTCGTGCCGCTCCAGCTGTTGCAACAGGCGGGTTTCTATCAATAGCGCGTGGATGTTGCTGTCGTCGCTGTCCAGTACATCGCGGATCAGCGCCAGTGCCGCTTCTTCTTCATTGCGGTACTGCAACAGCAGCGCCTTGGCGGTTTTCAGCGACAGCTCGCCGGGGTGCCGCTCCAGCAGCTTGTCGAGTTCATCCAGAAAACGTTGCTGTTCGGCATCGGTCAGGGTCAGCGCACTGGCGGCCAGGGCGGCGAAATTGGTCTCGCCGCCGTGGTCGAGCACCGTGATCATGTGCGGTAGCGCGCGCAGCGGCTGGCGGATCTTGGCCAGCGCCGAGGCGGCCAGGTAATGGGCGTCAACGTCATTCGGCGACAGTTGTAGCCACAGCGCAACGGCCTCCAGGGTGGCCTGCTGGTTATTCATATACTGGGCCAGGCGCGCGGCGGTGGAGACCACGCCGATATCCCGGGTCTGCTCGGCCTGGTGCAGGTAGCGCTCCAGCGCAAGGTCAAAATGCTGGCGGCGGATGGCGAATTCGGCGAGCAGCAGGTCGTAGACGCTGTCGTCGGGCAGGGTGCGCACAGGTACCGCCACCTCGGCGGGTGCTTCAGCGGTGGTCGCTGCGCTGGGCGCCGGCGGCAGCCAGCTGGCGCAGCCGCTGATAACGGCCAGCAACGCGCCGCAGAGTAAGGCCTTGCCCTGATGCATGGTTCGTTTCATGTCTGTCACAAGTAAATAGTCTAACACGCCGTTCTGGCCGCCGGTGAATGAGGGATTGCCGTAATCCGTTGACTGTCATCCACTTTTGACCGGCGACTTGCTAAAATTGCTCACTTTTGCGGTCAACGACGGTGTGCGCGGCGCTAGGGGCGCGGTTGAACAGAATGAATTTGCTGGTATTAGGCATCAACCACAAGTCGGCCCCGGTTGCGATTCGCGAGCGGGTCGCCTTCGTGCCCGAGCAGATGGAGGCGGCGCTGGGGGCGGCGCTGCAGCAGCCCGGCGTCGGTGAGCTGGCGATACTGTCCACCTGCAATCGTACCGAACTGTTTGCGGTGGGAGAAGTTGCGCTGGACGACGCGGCGCAGGCGCTGGCCCAGCCGCTGCTGCAGTGGCTGGCGGACTACCACCAGCTGCCTGCGGCCGAACTCAAGGCCTGCAGCTACAGCCACTGCGGTGTCGATGC
>JBFHRT010000402.1:0-2824 GCA_041591575.1 Spongiibacteraceae bacterium | reverse complement strand
TACGGCGGCCAACCGCTGCCGGCGGCCGAGCTCGGTGCAGGTTGGGCGAGTTCGGCATTTGTTAACCCCGTAACCTCTGATTGAGCATCAGGATGACGGTTGCCGGCACCTAATGGCACTACCATCAAGCTGCACTACACTGAAGAAGGCCTTTCATACGGATAGTCAGTACCGGCAAAGGAGTGCCCGTGGATATCGCAACGCCTGTCAGATTAAGAGCCTCGGAAGGAGAGGCTATCGGTACCACTGCGTTTTTTAGAAATCGCCCTCTGTTTGACACACTGCTGGAGCTGATGAAGGCATCGGGCGAAAAGCACTTCAGCATACTGTTCCACGCCTGCTCTATCGGCGCAGAAGTTTACTCCTTTGTTGCCCAGTACTTACTGCAAGGCCATGACCGGCAATTCACGATTGCCTGCCACGCCACCGACAAGCAGCCAAACTTCCTTGAATTCGCACGCCACGGCGCATACCCGGCAACAATACTCTCCGGCATGACCGGCGCTGAACAGCAGTACTTTGACAAACGCGGCGACGAAGTTCACGTTGCCGACACGGTGAAGACACACATTCAATTTTTGCCGCCTTCGGATTTCAGCCAGTTCACCACGGACACGCCGTATGACATCGTCTTCCTGCTGAATGGCCTGGTCTATGTGCCGGCCGACACGCAGCGAACAACTCTGGAAAAGATTGCTCGCTACAATCGCAAATGGCTGCTCACCACTGCCTTTCATCAAGGGTCCATAAAACGCGACCTGCAAAGAAACGGCTACTCGCCAGTACCGACAAATATTGAAGTCATACACAACCACTGGCGCGACAGAATCCGCCCCCAGCGCATTACACAACTGCCGGACAACATCTATACCGACTGGTCGCTGCCCGTTTTCAGCAAAATCACGGATTACGAATATCGCTATTGCGCCATTTTCAGCAAGTCACGGGCATCGGCGCTGAGCTGATATCTGCTCGTCCTCAAGCCTCGACATTGACCGGCATGGTCAGCCGGAAACGGCTGCCCGCGCCCGGCGTCGATTCCGCCTGCAGTGAACCCTTGAGGGTCACGGTGGCCAGGTTGTGGCAGATAAACAGCCCCAGCCCGGTGCTGCCGCGGCCGCGGCGGGTGGTGTAGAAGGGCTGGAAGATGTGTTTGGCGGTATCGGCGTCCATGCCGGCGCCGTTGTCCTCAAACAGCAACTCCACCCGGTCGCAGTCCAGGGCAGTGGCGGCGATACGGATACGCTTTTGCGCCGGCTCACTGCCGGCAGCGCTGGCGTCATCGGTAAAGGCGTGGGTACAGGCGTTGCCGGCCAGCGTGGTCAGGATCTGCGCCAGCGCGCCGGGGTAACTGTTCATCCACAGCTGCTGCGGCGTATCCAGCTCCAGTGCCACCTTCTCGGCGTTGAGGCGGGGGCTGATGCTGGAAACCACCACCCGGATATAGTCGCCCAGCTCAAAGGATTTCAGGGTCAGGCTCTGCTGGTCGACGGCGGTATTTTTCAGGTTCTGTATCAGCTCCACCGCCTTGGCGACGTTCTGCGCCACCAGCTCCAGGCCTTTGGCCATGCTCTCCAGCCGGCTGGCCTGCGCGCTGTCTGCAGCCAGCTCACTGCGGATGACATCCACAATATGCTGGCAGTGGCTGGTGGCCGTTACCGCAATGCCCAGCGGGGTATTCACCTCGTGAGCAACCCCCGACACCAGGCTGCCCAGCGAGGCCATCATCTCGCTGTCGATGAGCTGCTGCTGGGTACGCTGCAGCCGCTCCAGGGTCTGTTGCAGGCTGGCGGTGCGCTGCTGCACCTGCTGCTCCAGCGAGGCATTGAGCCGCTCCAGTTCGCTGGCGTAGTCGTTGCGCTCCTTGGCACTGATTGCCCGCCCCACCAGGTCGGCGACACTGGCGGCAAAAATCTGTTCGTCTTCGTGCCACTGGCGCATGGGGCCGATATGCTCGCAGCAGACCACGCCCACCATGTGGCCACGGTGGCGAATGGGGGTGTCCATCATCGAGGTGATGCCCAGCGGCCGCAGATAGCCCTCGGTGAACTCGCTGGTTGCAGGGTGGCTGCGGGCATCGTCGGCGGCAATGCGGCGTTCACTGTCCAGCGCGGCGAAGTAGCGCGGATAGTCCACCCGCTTCAGCAACACGTCCTCTTCCCGCGTCTGGTGGTGCAGGTCGATCAGCAGCGTGCAGCGAATGCCGGCGGCGGCCTCGTCGAACATCCACAAACCGGCGCGCAGAATCCCCAGCCCCTCCAGCAGGCAGTGCAGAATCAACTCCTGGGCCCGCTGCAGATCACCGGCGTCGATCAGCTCCGATTTGGAAACCTCCAGCAGCAGCTTTTCCAGTTTGCTTTGCATGGATTCCTCGATGGCGCGCGGCGCTCAGCCACACACCACTAAGCGTAGCAGCCGCGCCGGCTGTCAGCCCCAGGCGCCGGCGGCCTCAGTAGATTGCAGATTGACCTGTCGCGCCGCTCGGTCAATAGTGAGCGCGAACATTGGCACAAGGACGAACCCATGAGCGCCAACAGCCGCTGGCTGCGCAGCGAGATCGAGCAGTGGCAACAGGAGGGCCTGATTGACGACCGCCAGGCGGGACTGCTGCTGGCGCGCTACCCGGCGCCCGCTGGTCGCGACGGTTGGGGGCGGGTGATCTTCTCGGCGCTGGGCGCGCTGATCTTCGGCCTCGGCATCATCCTGCTGTTCGCCTACAACTGGGAGGCCATGCACCGCTTCGCCAAGCTAGCCAGCATCGGCGCCGGCCTGCTCGGCGCCCATGCCGCCGGCTGGTGGCTGATGCGCCCCGGCGGTGCCCACC
>JBFHRT010000401.1:0-2835 GCA_041591575.1 Spongiibacteraceae bacterium | reverse complement strand
GCGGCAGTAGTGAACAAAAGACAGCGACCCTGTCGGCGGCCTTTCTGGCCGAACACGGCTTTATCAAAGCGAGATAGTGATGGCACTGAACAGCATTGAAGAACTGATCCAGGACGTGCGTCTGGGCAAGATGGTCATCCTGATGGATGACGAGGATCGCGAGAACGAGGGCGACCTGGTGATGGCCGGCGAGTGCGTGCGCCCGCAGGACATCAACTTCATGGCCACCCACGGCCGCGGCCTGATCTGCATGCCGATGACCCGCGAGCGCTGCCAGAAGCTCAATCTGCCGCTGATGGTGGACCGCAACGCCTCCGGCTTCGGCACCAAGTTTACCGTCTCCATCGAGGCCGCCGAGGGCGTTACCACCGGCATCTCCGCCGCCGACCGCGCCCACACCGTGCGCGTGGCCGCGGCCAAGAACGCGGTGGCCGCCGACATCGTGCAGCCGGGCCATATCTTCCCGCTGATGGCCGAGCCCGGCGGCGTGCTGATTCGCGCCGGCCACACCGAGGCGGCCTGCGACCTGTCGCGTATGGCGGGCTTTGAGCCCACCGGGGTGATCTGCGAGATCATGAAAGAGGACGGCACCATGGCGCGCCGCCCCGACCTGGAAAAGTTCGCCGAGGAGCACGACATCAAGATCGGCACCATTGCCGACCTGATCCACTACCGCGTGCTCAACGAGCAGAGCATCGAGAAGATCAGCAGCGACACCATCAACACCGATTTCGGCGAGTTCCAGCTGCACGCCTATCGCGACCTGATGGCCGGCGACATCCACTTCGCCATCGCCAAGGGCGAGATCGATCACGAGCAGCCCTGCCTGGTGCGGGTGCACCTGGGCTCGGCGGTGCGCGACCTGCTGCAGGCACAGCCGCCGGGACAGACCAGCGGCTGGAACATGTCGCGCTGCCTGGCCAAGGTGGCCGAGGAGGGCGGTGTGGTGGTGCTGCTGGCCAACAACGAAGCGCCGGCCGAGCTGCTGGCCGGCCTCGATATCGCCTGCGGTCGCAAACCGGCGCCCAGCGGCGAGAGCCCCCAGAGCCAGAACACCTTTATGACCGTGGGTCTGGGTTCGCAGATCCTGCGCGATTTGGGCGTGGGCAAAATCCGGCTGATGGGCGCGCCCATCAAGTATAATGCGATCTCCGGTTTCGACCTGGAGGTGGTGGAGTTTGTCGGTGCCGACGGTGCCGTCGAGGCGCCCTAACCGTCTTTATAAAGACCGACAAGAGATAAGGAAACGCAATGAGCACCCTGAAACCCGTTGAAGGAACCTTCGCCAACGCCAGCGGCAAATTCGCCATCGTTGTCGGCCGCTGGAACGCCTTTGTGGTGGAGAGCCTGCTGGACGGCGCCGTCGACACCCTGCGCCGTCACGGCATCAGCGATGACGACATCACCCTGGTACGCGCCCCCGGCGCCTTTGAAATTCCGCTGGTCTGCCAGAAAGTGGCGGAGCAGAAAAAGCACGACGCCATCATCGCCCTGGGTGCGGTGATTCGCGGCGGCACCCCGCACTTTGAATACGTGGCCGGCGAGTGCACCAAGGGCCTGGCCCAGGTGTCCATGCAGTTCGGTGTGCCGGTGGCCTTCGGTGTACTCACCGTCGACACCATCGAGCAGGCCATCGAGCGCGCCGGCACCAAGGCCGGCAACAAGGGCGAGGAAGCGGCGCTGTCGGCGCTGGAAATGGTCAGCCTGCTCAAGAACCTGTAATCGGTCCGCCCGCCAGCGCGGGCCGTGTTTTTTTACTGTAGGAAGTTCCCGTGGCCAATCCCGCCGACAAGCACAGCAACCTGCCCGCCAAGCGCCGCAAGGCGCGCCACTACGCCCTTCAGGCCCTGTACCAGTGGCAGATGGCGGGGCAGTCGCTCATCGACATCGAGGCGCAGTTCTGCGCCGACTACGACATGTCCCAGGTGGACCTGGCCTATTTCAGCGAACTGCTGCACAAGATTCCCGCCACGCTGGACACTGTGCACGCCAGCTTCGAACCCTATCTGGACCGGAAGCTCGACGAGCTGGACCCCATCGAACTGGCGCTGCTGCGCATCGGCTGTTACGAGCTGGACCAGCGTATCGACGTGCCCTACAAGGTGGTGATCAACGAGGCGGTCAATCTCGCCAAGCGCTTCGGTGCCACCGACAGTCACCGCTACATCAACGGTGTACTGGACCGGGTGGCCGCCGACAAGCGTGCGGTGGAAGTCGGGGCTGATCGCCGCCGTTAGGGCGGTGACAGCAATGGATCCGTGGTGGCCGCCGCGCTGAACGAATTCGAGCTGATCCGGCGTTTCTTCTCCCCGCTGTCTGCTGCCGACGAGAATGTGGTCTGCGGCATTGGTGACGACTGTGCCCTGCTGGCGCTGGCGCCCGGCGAGCAGCTGGCCACCTCGGTGGACAGCATGGTGGCCGGCCGCCACTTCCCCGTCGACGCCGACCCCGGCAAGCTCGGCTGGCGCTGTCTGGCGGCGGCGACCTCCGACCTGGCTGCCTGCGGCGCCCGGCCGCTGGGCTTCACCCTGGCGCTGACCTTGCCCAGCGCCGACGAGTCCTGGCTGGCGGCCTTTGCCAGCGGCCTGGGCGAGGCCGCCCGCGCCTTCGAGCTGCCGTTGGTGGGTGGCGATACCACCCGCGGCCCGCTGACGCTGTCATTGCAGGTGCTGGGCTCAGTGAGCGCCGGTGCCGCGCTGCGCCGCAGCGGTGCCCGCGACGGCGACCACATCTGGGTCAGCGGCAGCCTCGGCGACGCCCGCGCGGCGCTGGATCTGCTGGACCGGGATATTGCCGGGCTGCACAGTGGCCAGGCGCTGCTGGATCGTTACTGGC
>JBFHRT010000400.1:0-2838 GCA_041591575.1 Spongiibacteraceae bacterium | reverse complement strand
GGCGCAGGGGTTGCGACTGGCGGGGCGCGTCGCATCAATGCTAGTCTGGCCGCTATCACCATGACAAAATCGTAAGCGGTCGCTCGCCGGCGGCTGGCCTATGATGGACGGCTAAATTGGGGCCAATTGATTGGGCCTGGAACATCGAGTGGAGGCATCATGCGGGTATTGCTGATCGAGGATGACGCCAGCGTCGCTGACTACATCGTAAAGGGGCTGCGGGAAAGCGGCTATACGGTGGATCACGCGGCCGATGGCAAGGACGGACTGGTCAAGGCAACCAGCGGCGATTATGACGCCGCCATCGTTGATCGTATGCTGCCCAATGTCGATGGCCTCACCATTGTGCAGACTCTGCGCGCCGCTAACGATGCCACGCCGGTACTGATTCTCAGTGCCCTGGGTGATGTTGACGACCGCGTCAAAGGTCTCAAGGCCGGCGGCGACGATTATCTGGTCAAACCCTTTGCCTTCGCCGAACTACTGGCGCGCATCGAGGCGATTCTGCGCCGCCAGGAATCCACCGCGACCCAGACCCGTCTCAAGGTTGGCGATCTGGAGATGGACCTACTGGCGCACAAGGTGACCCGCTCCGGCGAGGTGTTCAACCTGCAGCCGCGGGAATACAAACTGCTGGAATACCTGATGCGCCACGCCGGCCAGGTGGTGACGCGTACCATGCTGCTGGAAAATGTCTGGGACTATCACTTCGATCCCCAGACCAATGTCATCGACGTGCATATCAGCCGCCTGCGGCAGAAAATCGACAAGGGCTTCGACAAGCAGCTGCTGACCACCGTGCGCGGCGCCGGATACATGCTGGATGATCCTCAATAAAATTCTCGCCAGCTACACCTTCCGCTTTATGTCCGGCTATGTGGTCGGGCTGAGCATTGCCGTGTTTCTGGTGCTGGCGGTGATCTACTCCGCCATCTCTCGCGACTATTTTGCGAGCGTCCACGAGACCATCTACCAGGAGCTGGACGATCTCACTGTTGCCTATCAGCAGGGTGGTGTCGAGGCCGTGGATGCCTTTGTCGATGCGCACGCGGCGCCGGATCGTCTGATCCGTTTCTTTTACCTGGTGGTCGACGAGAATCATCGAAAAATCGCCGGCAATCTCGATGCCTGGCCGGAATCGCGGCAGTACAGTGGCGGCTGGCTGGGTTTTGATCTGGATGCCTTCTCCGGTGACTGGGATGATGTGGGTACCGAGTTCGTGGCGCGCTCCCAGCGCCTGCCCAGTGGCGAGACGGTGCTGGTGGCACGACACTACGCCGATGTCATCAACAGTGCCAAGCTGGTAGGCGGTGCACTCACCCGCTCCATGGTGGCCACCATCATCCTCGGCACCATTGGCGGTGCGCTGGTGGCCGGGCTTAGTGTCAAGCGCATCGACGCCCTCAATCGCAGTATCAACCGCATCATGTCGGGGGACCTGAACGAGCGGGTCGATACCACCGGCACGACTGGCGACTACAAGCGCCTGGGCGAGAACCTCAACAAGATGCTGGACAAGATTGTGCAGTTGATGGAGGGGGTTCGCCAGGTATCGGACAACATCGCCCACGATTTGCGTACCCCGCTGACGCGGTTGCGCAATAAGCTCAGTGACCTGCAACAGGAGGTCGCCCCGGAGCGCCGCGAGGCGGTGCAGGGACTGATCGACGAGGCCGATGGCCTGCTGGCGACGTTCAGTGCGCTGCTGCGCATCACTCAGGTGGAATCCGGCAATCGCCGCGCCGGCTTTGCCGACGTTGACCTGCGGGTAATCCTGATGGACGTGGTTGAACTCTACGAGCCGCTGGCGACAGACAAGTCGCTATCGGTCAGCAGTGATCTGGGCGCAGTGCCAATGATCCGTGGTGATCGCGACCTGTTGTTCCAGGCTTTCGCCAACCTGGTGGACAATGCCATCAAATACACCCCGCCCGGTGGCTGCGTCAGCATCCAGTTACTCAAGCGCGAGCGCGACATCCTGCTGGAAGTAATCGACAGCGGCCCCGGCATCGCCGCCCAGGACCGCGAAAAGGTGTTTCGGCGCTTCTACCGGGTGGAAGCCAGTCGTGGCTGTGAACCCGGCAATGGCCTCGGCCTGAGCCTGGTACAGGCGGTGATCAAGCTGCACAACGGCAGCATTGACCTGCTGGACAACTACCCCGGCCTGCGCGCGGCAGTGCGCTTCCCGCTGGCCCCGACCACCGCTTAGGGCGAATTACACCACAGAGGGCCACAGAGAGAAGCAAGCTATCTATGGTGTTGGCGTCTAGGGTGGGTGCCAGCCCGAAGGCGCGCATCTGCACCTTTTTCAGCGGTGCGGATGGCTGAGCGCCAATTTTTTACCTTGGAATAACGCCGTAGGGTGCGCCGCGCGCACCGCTTTCTTGCGTCTTCCATCTCCCGTCTAGCGCCTAGTGACGTAGGTCCGCATAAGCTTGCGTTGCGGACGTTCGCCGGAATGTTCACAGCACTCGCTGCGCTTAGCATGCCCCGCGAAGCGTTGTGGGGGCGCGGGCCACGCTGACGCAAGCGTATGCGGGCCTACGGTGCTAAACGAATGGCATTGGGCTGTGCTGTGCGCTCCGCCTTAAGCGTCCGACCTCCGACGTCAGACGTCCGACCGCTGTTCAGCGTCTCCCGTCTCCCGTCCAGCGTCTACCCTTGATCCAGCTTTATATGATCCGTCGCCGGCGGCGGGGGTGGCGGCGTCTCGTGCTCGGGGCCCAGCTTTGCGCCGGGTTCGGCGATACTCAGTGCGCTGGTGTCGGGATCGAGTGGCGTCGCGCTGTCAGCCAACTGCTCCAGGTCACTGCCGGGCGGGGCGATATCAAACTCGGG
>JBFHRT010000399.1:0-2841 GCA_041591575.1 Spongiibacteraceae bacterium | reverse complement strand
TAGCCGTTCGTAGGGCGCGCCGCAATGCCCTTAACTTAATGCGATTCCTGCAATTTTCAGGTTCTCGCTTGCGGCTCCGGTCCCGATTGTAGGCCGGAATAAGCGCTTTTTAGCGTTTCCGGCGAACGTCCGCATGGCCACAGCACTCGCTGCGCTCGCGGGCCACGCTGACGCAAGCTTATGCGGACCTACGTCGCTAAGTTAATGGCATTGGGGTGCGCCGTGCGCACCGCCGCTACAGCCCGCCGTTAGGCAGGTACTGGTTATCGCTGTTGGCCTTGATCCACAGCAGCATCTCCTTGGAGAGCCTGCCGCCGCGCCGGCGCAGCGCCTTGTTGATCCAGATCACCGGCGACTCATTGCCGGCCTCCCAGCCGCTCAGCTGCGCTTCCGCCAGGGTGAAAAAGCGGATCAGGTGCAGCAGTTCGTCGTCGCTGAAATCGGCAATGGCCTCATCCCACTTGGCGCGTTCCACCATCATCAGCGGCGCATAGCGCTGCTGTTCCTCAGTGCTGAGTTGCTGGCCCAGGTCTGCCAGCTGCTCCTGCTCGCTGAGGTTGATGCAGCGACGCAGAAAATCGCGGTCGATGGCCAGTTGTTGAACTTCACTCTCGGGTGTCCAGGAACCGATGGACATAGCCTTACCTCACAGCGGTTAATGGCCGCGATTATAGCGCCTGAGCGCCGCTGCCGTCATCGCTGGCAGTGATTCCGCGCTTGCGCGATACACTGTTTGGATATACAGTTTCGGCATGTCTGACCGGGCCGGTGCCCAATTTCCGGGCTAATCATGCGCAAAATCATCCATTGCGACTGTGACTGCTTCTATGCGGCGGTAGAAATGCGCGACGACCCCAGCCTGCGCGGGCTGCCGGTGGCCATCGGCGGCGCCTCCGACCGCCGTGGAGTGATTGCCACCTGCAACTACGAGGCGCGCAGCTACGGCGTGCGCTCGGCCATGCCCACTGCCACCGCGCTCAGGCTGTGCCCGCAGCTACTGCTGATTCCGCCCAATGCCGATAAATACCGCGCGGCGGCGCAGCAGATCCGCGGCATTTTTCAGCGCTACAGCGACGCCATCGAGCCGCTGTCGCTGGACGAGGCCTACCTGGATGTCACCGACAGCCCACACTGCCGCGGCAGTGCCACCCTGATTGCCGAGGCCATTCGCACTGATGTTGCCCGCGAGGTGGGCATCAGCGTTTCGGCGGGGGTGGCGCCCAATAAATTCCTGGCCAAAATCGCCAGCGACTGGCGCAAACCCAACGGACTGTTCGTGATTGCCCCCGACGAGGTGGCGGAGTTTGTGGCGGAACTGCCGGTGGCCAAGATTCACGGCGTCGGCCCCGCCACCGCGCGCAAACTGACGGCGTTGGGCATCGACACCTGCGCTGACCTGCGCGACTGGGAGCTGCTGGAACTGGGCCGCCACTTCGGCCGCTTCGGTCAGCGCCTACACGATTTCGCCCGAGGCATCGACGAGCGCGCGGTGCAATCGCTCAGTGAGCGCAAGTCGCTGAGTGTGGAGCACACTTTCCCCAAAGACCTGCCCAGCGGCGATGCCTGCGTCAAGCAGCTGCCGATATTGGAAGAGAAGCTGCTGGCGCGGCTGCAGCGGCTGTCGCGCCGCGGCGCCATCGCCGGCCAGTTCGTCAAGCTCAAGTGCCACGACTTTCGCAGCACCACCGTGGACCGCCAGCACAGCGGGCCGGTAGATCGAGCGCTGTTCGGCGAGCTGATGCGCGAGGCCTGGCAGCGCTTCGGCCAGCCGGTGCGGCTGCTGGGGGTGGGGCTGCGTTTTCACAGCGGCGCGATGGTGAGCGGGCAGCAGCTGTCATTGTTCGATGCTGCTGTTTAGCCCGCTTATCATCAGCTGCCGCCTGGCTTGCGGTCCGCGGCAAACAGTTCCTGTGCCGGCTTGATGCTCAAGCGCTGGTAAGCGGTGTGAAGGGTGCTGGATGTGAGGGCAGGGCATGCCTGAAAATTCGCAGCAGCACCTGGGCAAACTGTTTCGGCAGTGAGCCGGTATTGTAGTGCTGGCCGTATTTCTCGCAGATCGCCCGGACCTCTACCGACAGCGCAGCGTAACGCCGGGCCGGTACGGTGGGAAACAGATGGTGCTCTATCTGGTGGCTGAGATTGCCCGACAGAATATGGAACAGCCTGCCGCCCCGGAGATTGGACGAGCCGCGCAGTTGCCGCAGATACCAGTGAGCCTGACTTTCATTGTCTAGCACCGACTTGGGGAAGACCTCCGCATGGGCGGTAAAGTGCCCGCAGAAAATAATCATGTAGGTCCACAGATTGCGAATCAGGTTGGCTGCCAGGTTGCCAGTGAAAACCTGCAGAAAAAACGGGCCGGCCAGTAACGGAAACACAACATAGTCCTTGAGCAACTGGCGGCGCACTTTTTTACCCAGCGGCTGCCACTGTTTTTTGAGATCGGCGACGGTTTTTCCGCCACTGGCGACTTTGCCCAGCTCTAGGTCCTGAATCGCCACGCCCCACTGAAACAGCATTGCCAGCAGCAGCGCCCACAGCGGCTGCGGCAGGTAGAAAGGTCGCCAACGCTGTTCGGGAAACAGGCGTAACAGGCCGTAGCCTACGTCGCTGTCCATGCCTTTGATATTGGTGTAGGTGTGATGCTCGAAGTTGTGGGTCTTGCGCCAGTTGTCCGCGGTGCCAACGATATCCCATTCGTAGTTTTTGCCGTTGAACACCGGGTCGTTCATCCAGTCGTACTGGCCGTGCATGACATTGTGGCCCAGCTCCATGTTTTCCAGGATCTTGGACAGGCTCAGCAGCAGCGTGCCCAGCAGCCAGGCGGGTGGGAATGCGCCG
>JBFHRT010000398.1:0-2841 GCA_041591575.1 Spongiibacteraceae bacterium | reverse complement strand
GGGTATCAGCGTGGCCCTGCACGTGGATGAGCCCGCCGACGCCGAGCGCCTGTTCGCGGCACTGGCCGAGGGCGGCGAAGTGCAGATGCCGCTGCAGCCCACCTTCTGGGCGCGGGCCTTCGGCAGCCTCAGCGACCGCTTCGGTATTTCCTGGCTGATTAACTGCGAGGCGCCGGCGCAGGGCTGAGCTGCATCCGTAGGTCGGCATAAGGCTGCAGGCCGTTGCCGGCATTCACCCTCGGCCCCATGAGGAGACTGCCATGCAAACCATCACCCCCTACCTGTGGTACGACGGTCGCGCGGAGGAAGCCGCCCGCTTTTATGTGTCGGTGTTCGACGACGCGCGCATCAAGCGCCTCACCCACTTGCCGGCCGGCCCCGCTGCCGGCGCGGCGATGGTCGAGTTCGAGCTGCAGGGCCAGGAATTTCTGGCCATCGACGGCGGCCCGCAATTCCCCTTCACCCCGGCCATCTCGCTGTTTGTGAACTGCGAACAACAGGGGGAGGTCGATGCGCTGTGGCAGCGTCTCGGCGAGGGTGGTGAGGCCGGCCAGTGCGGCTGGCTCACCGACCGCTTCGGCGTATCCTGGCAGATCGTGCCGCGGCTGTTGCGCGAGCTGATTGCCGATCCCGACCCGGACAAGTCCGCGCGGGTGATGCAGGCGATGCTGCAGATGGGCAAGCTGGATATCGACGGATTGCGCCGCGCCCATCTCGAACCCCGGTGATGTCGAACCCCAGTGATGCCGAATCCACCTGTAGCTGAATGCCACTGATGCCGTATCCCACTGACCGCCCGCTGCGCGATAGCGTGGAAGCCATCTACCGCGATGAGTCGCGGCGGGTGCTGGCCACGCTGATCCGCCTGCTGGGCGACTTCGAGCTGGCCGAGGAGGCGCTGCAGGAGGCCTTTGCCGCCGCCATCGAGCAGTGGCCCCGCGACGGCCTGCCCGCCAACCCCCGCGCCTGGCTGGTATCCGCCGGGCGCTTCAAGGCCATCGACCGGCTGCGTCGCAGCGCCCGCCACCGTGAATTGCTGGCTGAGCTGGAGGCCGAGGCAGACCCTGGCGGCGAGCTGCAGCCGCTGTTGGATGAGGATATCCCCGACGACCGCCTGCGACTGATCTTCACCTGCTGCCACCCGGCACTGGCCCGCGAGGCGCAGCTGGCGCTGACCCTGCGCGAGGTCTGCGGGCTCACCACCGAGGCCGTCGCCAGCGCCTTGCTGACGCGGCCGGCCACCGTGGCCCAGCGCATCGTGCGCGCCAAGCGCAAGATCCGCGATGCCGGCATTCCCTACGAGGTGCCGGCGCCGAATGAGCTGCCGGCGCGGCTGGAGGCGGTGCTGCGGGTAATTTACCTGCTGTTCAACGAGGGCTACGCCGCCTCCAGCGGCGAGGCGCTGACCCGCGCCGAACTCAGCGCCGAGGCCATCCGCCTGGGCCGCCTGCTGGTGGAGCTGTTGCCCGACGCCGAGGTCATCGGCCTGCTGGCGCTGATGCTGCTGCAGGATTCGCGCCGCGACGCGCGGCTATCGCCAGACGGTCAGCTGCTGCGCCTGGACGAACAGGACCGAAGCCTTTGGCACCGTGCCCAGATTGAGGAGGGTTGCGCGCTGGCGCAGCGGGCACTGGGCAGCCGTCGCATCGGCCCCTACAGCCTGCAGGCGGCCATTGCCGCGGTGCATGCCGAGGCGGCCGCGCCTGAAGACACCGACTGGGCGCAGATCGTCGGCCTGTATGATGTGCTGCTGCGTATTGAACCCTCGCCGGTGGTGGCACTCAACCGTGCGGTGGCTGTGGCGATGCGCGACGGCCCGGCGGCGGGGCTGGCGCTGGTGGACGAGATTCTGCTCGGCGGTGCACTGGACGACTACCACCTGGCCCATGCCGCGCGGGCCGATTTCTGCCGACGGCTGGGGCGTGAGCAGGAGGCGCGGGAGGCCTATCGACGTGCGCTGGCGCTGGCCCAGCAGGGGCCGGAGCGGGACTTTCTGCAGCGCCAGCTGGACGCACTGCCTTCGTAGTCGTCGCGGCTCAGGATTTCTTGCTGGTCTTGACCGCGGCGGCGCTGATCAGCTGTTTGATGTCCTTGCCCTGGCACTTGGGGCAGTGCTCGCGGTGGTGGTCGTGGTCGTCAATGGACTCCTGCAGCGTGAACTTGTGGCCGCAGCTGTTGCACTCCAGCTCGTAGGTTGGCATCTGTTGCCCTCTGGTTACGGTACCGTCTGCGCTCAGTATAGTTGGCCGCCCGACAAATACTGTCGCCCTACAGGCAGCGGTATACCGCGTCGATCAACCGCGCCGCGCGATCGTCACTGAGCAGCCCCGGACCCAGATTGCGGGTGACAAAGCCGAAGGCCAGCCCGGCGTCGGGGTCGGCAAAGCCCAGGCTGCCACCGGCGCCGGGGTGGCCGAAGCAGTGCGGGCCACGGCCCAGTTGCAGGGCGTCGCCGGGGCGGGCCAGCAGCAGCCCGAGGCTGTAGCTGGTGGGCAGCAGGGTAATGGCATCGAGATTGGAGGTGGTGACTGTCCACAGCGAAGGCAGCCGGTCTGCATCCAGCAGCTCGCCGCCGATCAGCCCCCGGTACAGCCCTGCCAGCGAGGCGGCAGTGCCGTGGCCGTTGGCGGCGGGAATCTGGGCGCAGCGCCAGGCCCTGCCGTTGGTGCCGCGGGTGAGTGAGGCCGGGTTGCTGAAGGCGCGCGCCGCCAGTGCGGCGTCGTCGGCGCTGGCTCGCGGTCGTTGGCTGGCAGCGGTGCGCGCGGCAGGAGAAGTCATCGGCGCCACGTCGGCTACCCGCGCCAGCTCGCCCTCGTCCAGGCCAATATGAAAATCCAGCCC
>JBFHRT010000397.1:0-2842 GCA_041591575.1 Spongiibacteraceae bacterium | reverse complement strand
TCAGTCCCAGATCGAGGAATACCTGCGCGAATATCACGGCGAGGGCATCCAGCATATTGCTCTGGCCACCGATGACATCTACCAGACCGTGGATGTGCAGCGCCACCACGGTATCGTCTTTCAGGACACCCCCGACACCTACTACGAGCAGCTGCCCGAGCGCCTGCCTGAGCAGCCCGAGAGCATCGAGGCATTGCAGCTGCGCAAGATCCTGGTGGATGGGGGCGATGCCCAGGGTGGCGGCTACCTGCTGCAGATCTTTACCAACAATGTGATCGGGCCTATCTTTTTTGAAATCATCCAGCGCAAGGGCAACGAGGGCTTTGGCGAGGGTAACTTCCAGGCCCTGTTCGAATCCATTGAGCTGGACCAGATCCGCCGCGGCGTGATCGAGGCGCCGTCGCGAAACACCTGACACTGCCTCGGAGCAAGATCGCCGGCAACCGCCGCGCCAATGCAGCGTCGCTACAGGGAGGGGGCTGATGAAGAAGTGGGTGTCTCACCCGCGCATTGAGGGCCAGGCCTCGCGCCAGGCCCACTGCGACCTGCCTGCCGGCAGCTTCGAACGTGAGGTGGGCAAGGAGGGCTTCTATGGCCCGGTCAGCCACTTTTACCACCGTCACCCGCCTACTGCCTGGTGCGACTTTGAGGGACCACTGCGGCCCCACGCTTTCGATTGCAATAAACTAGCCACCAGCGGCGATAGCCCCTGGTCGGCGGCAGCGCTACTGGAAAATGCGCATTGCCAAATGCGCTACTGGCAAACCGCTGCGGCCATGGATCACCTGGTGCGCAATGCCGACGGCGATGACCTGCTGTTTGTGCACCAAGGCCACGGCGAGCTGTTCTGCGATTATGGCCACCTCAGCTACCGTGACGGTGACTACATCCTGCTGCCGAGGGGTACCCTGTGGCGGCTGGAGCCGGCGGCTGCCAGCACGCTGCTGCTGATTGAGGCCAGCAACGGCAGCTACAGCCTGCCCGAGCGCGGCCCGCTGGGCCCCACCGCGGTGTTCGACCCCGCGGTATTGGAGGCACCGCGTATCGACGAGGCCTTTCGCGCCCAGCAGGATGAGCGCCGCTGGCAGGTACGGGTGAAACGCCGCGGCGAGATCTCCACCATTTCATTTCCCTTCAACCCGCTGGATGCGCTGGGCTGGAAGGGGGATCTGTGCCCGCTGCGCCTCAACTGGCGCGACATCCGCCCGGTGATGAGCCACCGCTACCACCTGCCGCCCTCGGCCCACAGCAGCTTTGTGGCGGATCGTTTTGTGGTGTGCACCTTTTGTCCGCGCCCGATCGAGTCCGACCCGGGCGCGTTGAAAGTGCCGTTCTTTCACAACAACGACGACTTCGACGAGGTGATCTTCTATCACCGCGGTGAGTTCTTCAGCCGCGACAATATCCACCCCGGCATGATCACCCTGCACCCGGCAGGGTTCACCCACGGCCCGCATCCGGGCGCCTTCAAGAAGGGCGCTGCGCGCGAGCGCGCGGAAACCGACGAGGTTGCTGTGATGCTGGACGCCCGCGACCCGCTGACGGTGTGCGCCGCTGCGGAGGCAGTGGATTGGCCGGGCTATGTGGCTTCCTGGGGCGGTATGGCGCCGGCAGGAGCGCAACCTGGGGAGGAGGGGCCGTGAAGCTGGCCTCGCGCAAGCGCGGTCGCGACGGCCAGCTGCTGGTGGTGTCGCGCGACCACCGGCGGGCGCTGCCGGCGATTGGTATCGCCGACACTTTGCAGCAAGCGCTGGACAACTGGGCCGACTGCGAGGCATCGCTGCGTGCCCTGTACCAGCGACTCAATGCCCTAGATGCCGACAGCGAGCCCCTGCTGGAGACCTTTGTCGAGACCGACTGTGCGGCACCGCTGCCGCGGGCCTACCAGTGGGCTGACGGTTCTGCCTACGTCAATCACGTGGAGCTGGTACGGCGCGCCCGCGGTGCCGAGATGCCTGCCTCGTTCTGGACCGACCCGCTGATGTATCAGGGCGGCTCCGACAGCTTTCTGGCGCCGCGCGACCCCATCGCTGTGGAGCGCGAAGACTGGGGCATCGACTTCGAGGCGGAGGTGGCAGTGATCACCGATGATGTGCCCATGGGGGTGTCGGTGGCGGATGCCGCCAAACACATCCGCCTGCTGCTGCTGGTCAATGACGTGTCGCTGCGCAACCTGATCCCCGCCGAGCTGGGCAAGGGCTTCGGTTTTTTCCAGTCCAAGCCGTCGACCGCATTTTCGCCGCTGGCGCTGACACCCGACGAGCTGGGCGAGGCTTGGGACGGCGGCCGTCTGCACGGTGCCCTGCTAAGCTCGGTGAACGGCGAGCTGTTCGGGCGGCCCGATGCCGGGGTGGATATGACCTTCGATTTTCCCACGCTGCTGGCCCACGCCGCGCGCACCCGGCCACTGTGCGCGGGCACCATCATCGGTTCCGGCACTGTGTCCAACAAGCTCGACGGCGGACCCGGCCGGCCGGTGGCCGACGGCGGCGCCGGCTACTCTTGCCTGGCGGAGCTGCGCATGATTGAAACCCTGCAGTACGGCGAGCCGCGCACACCGTTTCTGCAGTTTGGCGACCGCGTGCACATCGAAATGCGCGCCGCCGATGGCGCTTCATTGTTCGGCGCCATCGACCAGGGGGTGGTGGCCTACACGCGGCCATGAACAGTGCGCGGGGTGATACTGGGCAACGCAATCACAAGGAGAGACTGTGAAACTTTACAGCTACTGGCGCTCTTCGGCGTCCTACCGGGTGCGCATTGCGCTCAACCTCAAGGGCCTGGCCTACGATGTTCGGCCGATCTCGCTGCTGGACGATGAACACCACAGCGCCGAATACCT
>JBFHRT010000396.1:0-2865 GCA_041591575.1 Spongiibacteraceae bacterium | reverse complement strand
GCGCGACCTGCACGGAGCACTGCTGGATGCCGAGATTCTGGCTGATGTCTACCTGCTGATGACCGGCGGCCAGACCAAGCTGGCACTGGCGGGTGAGGATGGCGGCGACGCAAACGGCGGCCCTCGGGTTGGCGAGATTCGGCGACTGGACAGCAACCGCGCGCCGCTCAAGGTGCTGGCGGCAACTGATGAAGAGCTGGCGGCTCACCGCAGCCAGCTGGAACAGATCGACAAGGCCAGTGGTGGCAGCTGTTTGTGGCTGCAGAGCGAGCAAAACTGAGCGGGCCAGCCCATTTTCTCTGCACCGAGCTCGGTCTGATATGAGCGCATAAAACGGCAGCGCTCCCGAGCTGTTTTGCCTCACAAGCACTCTTCGGGCCGTATTGGCGGCCCAAAACCCCCTTTGCTAGACTCAAATTGCGCGCCGGTGTCGGCGTGCCGTCTTGCGTGAGCGTCCAGCAAGGCAGGCGTAACTTCCACGGCCAGTTTCACGAATCGCAACAGCAGCAGAAAGGTAGTGGCATAAGCTCAATAAGAGGCGCAGAGGCCAACGACGGATGTGGGAAGCCGGATATGCGAACGCTCAAACACACACTGAGTCTCTACATCGGCCTGTTTGTGCTGTGGCTGTTATTGTCTGGCCAATTCAGTCCGCTACTGCTGATATTGGGGCTGTTTTCCGCGGGGCTGACCACGTTGCTCGTGCGGCGCATGGAGCGCCTGGATAACGAGCTGTATCCGCTGGCGCTGAGCCCGCGCCTGCCCGGTTACTGGCTGTGGCTGCTGAAAGAAATTGTCGTAGCCAATTTTGCGGTGATCCGCTGTATATGTCAGCCGCGCTTGCGTTTAAGCCCACGGCATCTGGTGCTGCTCACCCAGATGCGCAGCGATGTCGGGCGCACCATTCTCGCCAATTCCATTACGCTGACACCCGGTACCGTCACGCTCTCGGTTGACGCAAAGAGCGTTGAAGTCCACGCGCTGACATCGCGGGCATCTACTCTGCTCATGGACGGACAAATGGAGCGGCACGTGCCCGACTTTGGAGGCACGCCGTGAATGCGGTTGTGGCAGCGGCCTTCGCCATTCTGCTGGTGATGGCGCTGGCGCTGATTCGCGCAGTGCTGGGGCCGTCGCTTTACGATCGGGTACTGGCGGTGAACGTGTTCGGTACCAAGACGGTGCTGATGATCTGTGTGATCGCCCAGCTGGCGGGCCGTCCTTCTTATCTGGATATTGCCCTGGTTTACGCCCTGATCAACTTTATCAGCGTTATTGCGCTGCTGAAGTTTTTCGAGCGCAGTGACTTGCAGCAACGCTCGGCGAAATCGGCGGAGAAATCGTCGTGAGTCTGCTGTCCCTGCTCGCCGGCCTGTGCTTGCTGGTCGGCAGCGTCGCCGGCATCCTCGGCGCTATTGGCCTGCTTCGCTTCCCGGATTTTTATACACGCCTGCATCCTGCAGGAGTGACCGACACGCTGTGTGCGGGCCTTATCCTGATTGGCCTGATGCTGCTGGCAGGTGGCGCCATGGCGGTGATCAAGCTGGCGCTGATCCTGTTCTTCCTGATGTTTACCACGCCCACGGCCACCCACGCGCTGGCCAGGGCTGCGTTAAACGCCGGTGATGTGCCACTGTCGGGTGCCGAGGAGGGCGGGCCATAGACACGCTCATTTTAGTAGTCATCTTCGCGTTTCTGGCATTGACGGCGGTAGCGCTGATTCGACTTCGCGACCTGTATGCAGCGGCTATGCTGTTTGGCATCTACAGTCTGCTGTCGGCCACCGCATTTCTGGTGATGGCGGCGGTGGATGTTGCCTTCACTGAGGCGGCCGTCGGTGCGGGCGTGTCATCCTTGCTGGTGCTGGCCACACTGGCGCAGACCGATCGCTGGGAGCAGTCGGCGCCCTCGGGGCGCGCGCCGCGGTTGTTGCTGGTGGCGGTCACCGGCGCGGCCCTGGTGTGGGGGACAATGGACGCGCCAGCATTTGGCGACCCGGACGCTCCCTCGCAACAGCATGTGGCGCCACGCTATATCGACCGATCCCCGGCGGAAATTGGCATCCCCAATATGGTGACTTCCGTGCTGGCCAGCTATCGAGGCTACGACACCCTGGGCGAGGTCGCCGTTATTTTTACGGCCGGGCTCGGTGCTGTGATGCTGATAGGGCGCCGCCGGCGTCATCGTATCAGTCCGCCGCCACCCGACCACCCCGTATTGCGGGTCACCTCAAAAATTCTCATCCCGCCGATCATGCTGTTCGGCCTTTACGTGCTGTTTCACGGCGAGATCAGTCCCGGCGGAGGGTTTCAGGCCGGAGTGATCTTTGCGGCGGCGCTGATTCTCTATGCCCTGGTATTTGGAGTCGAGCGCGCTCGGAGTATGTTGCCGGCGGGGCTGCTGCGTGGCGTGGCGGTAGCTGGCTTACTGTTGTTTGGGCTGGTCGGACTAAGCAGCATCGCGCTGGACGGGGCCTACCTGGAATACCGCGTGCTAGGTGATTCTCCGGTGGCCGGGCAGCAGCTGGGCATCATGTTGATCGAGCTCGGGGTGGGTATGTTGGTGGCGGCGGTGATGACCAAGTTGTTCTTTGTGTTTGCAGAGCGGGGAGCCTGAGTCATGTGGGGCGGACACTTTCATTATTGGATAGTCATTTTCCTGATGATGTGTGGATTTTACACCGCGCTGTCGCGACAGAACCTGATCAAGCAAGTGCTGGGTCTCAATCTGTTTCAAACCTCAGTGTTTTTCCTGTTTATCAGTGTCGGCTATGTCGCGGGCGGCACCGCTCCGGTGGTTCGCGATGGCTTTGAGCTCTATGTAAACCCGCTGCCGCACGTCTTGATTCTGACGGCTATTGTGGTG
>JBFHRT010000395.1:0-2866 GCA_041591575.1 Spongiibacteraceae bacterium | reverse complement strand
GGAGGGTAGGTGAAGTAGCGCCGGTGTTTGTTTGCCATCGCAATCCCACTCAATGAGCCTTTCCTTCATGGTAGCCGGGAAGTGTGACGCACTCTAGTGCGGCAGGGCCTCGCAAGCCGTTTATTGACCGCTGGCGTCAGCTTGGCCGCCGTGCCGGCGCGGTCTGGTCGGCAGGGCCTTGCCTGCGACGCGGTTGCGTCCAACAATAGGGCCCTTCTTTACAAGGCAACGGAGACAGTATCGTGGAGAATCTGGGTAAGCTGGGCGTGTGGTCCTTTGTCGACTACCTCAAAGTCGACGAGGCGGTGGAGTACGCCAGACAGCTGGAGGAGTGGGGCTATTCGGCGCTGTGGATGCCCGAGGTGGTGGGGCGCGATCCCTTCTCCATGACGGCGTATATGCTGGCCAACACCAGCAAGCTGATTTTCGCCACCGGCATTGCCAATATCTACGCTCGCGACCCGATGACCATGAATGCCATCCAGAAGACGCTGGCCGAGATTGCGCCGGGGCGTTTTATTCTCGGGATTGGCGTGTCGCACAAGAACATCGTCTCCGACATCCGCGGCCACGACTACGGCAAACCGGTGGCCACCATGCGCAACTACCTGGAGCAAATGGGCCAGTCGGCCTATCACAGCGCCAGTAAGAACAGCGCCTCGCCGGTGGTGATTGCCGCACTGCGCCAGAATATGCTCAAACTGGCCGCCGAGAAGGCGGCGGGCGCCCACCCCTATTTCGTGACACCGGAGCATACCGCCCGCGCCCGTGAACTGATGGGTCCCGATGCGCTGCTCTGTCCAGAACAGAAAGTGCTGCTGGAAACCGACCCGGCCAAGGCGCGCGCGGCGGCACGCAAGCATATGGCGGTGTACATGGCGCTGCCCAATTACCAGAACAACCTCAAGACCCTGGGCTTTGATGAAAGCGATTTCGCCGATGGCGGCAGCGACCGCCTGGTGGATGCCATCGTTGCCTGGGGTGATGAGTCGGTGCTGCGCCAGCGCATTCAGGCGCACTGGGATGCCGGTGCCGATCACGTCTGCATTCAGCCGCTGAGTGTCGATGGCAGCATGACCCCGGACAAAAAAGTGCTGGAGCTGTTGGCGCCGGTTCGCCCCTGATATTTTGCCGGCGGCAAACGCCGGCAAAATTTTCGTTGCCAGAGATTTGCCCTCTGGGCTAGTATCCAAACTCCGGTGTCGCAACGCGCGCCGGAGTTTTTTCAAAAACAAGACGATATTTTGTGATGCTTTTTCAACACGCCTGCAAACGCCGCATTATGGCCTGGTCTCTGCGACCGGTGGCCTGCCGTTTGGGCTGCGTGTTTGAAAGGCGTTGATGACAAGTCGTTAAACGTATTTTCAAAAGGCCGCAGCTCACCACTGCGGCCTTTTTTGTTTGTTAAAGGCGCGCAGTGGTAAGCGTTTTCCGGTGATTGCCGAAAAGCGGACTGCCATAAAAAGGAGAAACTGCCGTGAGCGCGCCTCTGGCTTACCTTGGTGTCATCGCTATCTGGGCGACGACGCCGCTGGCCATCAAATTCAGTAACCATAGCCTCAGCCCCATCGGCGCCGTCACCGCGCGTATGCTGCTGGCGACGCTGCTCGCCTGCGTGCTGGTGGCGCTGCTGTTTCACCGCTCGGGGCTGAAGTGGGGCAACTGGAAGGTGTACCTGGCGGCGAGTATCAGCCTGTTTCCCAATATGCCATTGGTGTATCTGGCGGCGGAGTATATTCCCTCGGGGCTGATCTCGGCGTTGTTTGCGCTGGCGCCGTTTATGATGGGGCTGTTGTCGGTGCTGCTGCTGGGTAACAACCCCTTTACACCGCTGAAGCTGCTGGGACTCACCGTCGCGTTGGTCGGCTTGTTGCTGGTGAGCCTCGACCAGCTGCGTGCCGAGGGTGCGGCGTGGATGGGGATAGTGCTGATGCTGGGCTCAACGCTGCTGTTCTCCTTGAGTAATGTGCTGGTAAAAAAACTCAACCGTGGCATCGACTCGTTCGAGCAGGCGCTGGGGGCGATGCTGTTCTCGCTGCCCGGATTGCTGACCAGCTGGTATTTGTTTGACGGCGAGCTGCCGGCGGCAGTGGATGCCACCTCGGCCTGGGCAGTGGCCTACCTGGCGGTGGTGGGCTCGCTGTTGGGCTTTTTTGCCTTCTACTACGTGCTCGGCGCCTTCTCGGTGCAAACAGTGGGGCTGGTGCCGATGATCACCCCGGCACTGGCGCTGTGGCGGGGCGCGCAGCTGGCCGGCGCACGCCTGGGCGTGCCGGCGCTGCTGGGCACCGCGCTGATTGTCTGTGGTTTGCTGGTGCATGAGTTGTGGGCGCCGGCGAGGCTGGACGCGGCACGGGAGACGGGAGATGCAAAAGCGTGAAACGGTGCGCACGGCGCACCCTACATAACATTGCGCTCCTTGGCTTACTTGTAGGGTGCGCTGTGCGCACCGTCGAAAGCCGCAGGTCCGCAGCGCATGCGTCCGCAACGCTGAAAAAGCGCTTATGCGGACCTACGGAAACTCTGGGGAGAATGGCTTGTTGCGTCTTCCGTCTCCCGTCAGGCGTCCTGCGGCTTTTTCACCCGCATAATCCCTTCCTGCGCGGTGCTCGCCACTAACTGGCCGGCGCGGTTGTAGATATGGCCGGTGACAAAGCCGCGGCCATTGGAGCTGCTGGGGCTTTCCATGTGGTACAGCAGCCAGTCGTCGAAGCGGAAGGGGCGGTGAAACCACATGCTGTGGTCGATGGTGGCCATGCGCATGCCCGGGGTCAGAAAACTTAGGCCATGGGGCTGGTTGGCGGTGGCCAGAAAGAAATAGTCCGAGGCGTAGGCCAGCAGGTATTCGTGCACCCGCGGGTCGTCG
>JBFHRT010000394.1:0-2866 GCA_041591575.1 Spongiibacteraceae bacterium | reverse complement strand
GCCGAGGTGCTGGTGCTGGAGATGCTGCCCAAGCTGGGCGGTTCCTCGGCGATGTCTGGTGGCGTGGTCTATCTGGGCGGTGGCACGCCCTTGCAGAAGGCTTGCGGCTTTGACGACAGCGTCGAGGCCATGCGCGACTATATCCTGGCCGCCAGCGGCGATTACGCGCCGCGGGACAAGGTCGATCTCTACTGCGAATACAGCGTCGAACACTATCACTGGCTGGTGGCCAATGGCGTGCACTACCAGCCCAGCTTTACCGCCGACAAGGGCCTGCCCGGCAGCGACGATTCGCTGTATTACTCGGGTAGTGAACTGAACCCTCCCTTCAATGAGGTAGCTGCGCCGGCGCCGCGTGGCCACGTGCCGGGTCATGCCGGCTGGACCGGCGGGCGCAGCCTGATGGAAGCGCTGATTGCCTCGGCCAAAAAGCAGGGGGTGCGCTACCTCACCGATGTCAGTGGTCAGCGTCTGGTGCAGGAGAGTGACGGTCGCGTCACTGGGCTGGCGGCCGCTATCGACGGCGAGCTGAACCACTTCCGCGCCCGCGGTGGGGTGGTGCTGGCCGCCGGCGGTTTTGTCCACAACCGTGAGATGCTGGCGCTGTACGCGCCGGAGCTGGCGCGCTGTTCGGTACCCTGGGGCAATATGGGTGATCTGGGCATGGGCATACAGATGGGTATCGGTGCCGGTGGCACAACCCTGCAGATGCACCACGGTTTTGCCATTTTGCCACTGTACCAGCCGACCCATGTGCTCAAGGGCATCGTCGTCAATCGCCAGGGCCAGCGCTTTGTGGCCGAAGACCGCTACCACGCCTTTGTCGGCCACGACATTGCCTATCACCAGGGCGGCCGAGCCTGGCTGGTCTGCGATGCCGACAGTCAGTACGGCTACGATGACTACCGGGTCAAGGAAGTGGCGCGTGCTGAAACCGTTGGCGCGTTAGAGCAACAGCTCGGCCTGCCCGAGGCGACGCTGCGCCAAACGGTTGCCTACTACAATAGCTACGCCAAGCGCGGGCGCGATCCGTTATTTCACAAACAAGCTGAATTTCTGGCACCGCTGAGCAAGGCTCCCTTTATCGCCTACGACCTCAGTGTGGAGGGCGCGTTTTTCCCCGCCCACACCTTTGGTGGTCTGCGCACCGATACCGATGCCGCGGTGCTGGATGCTTGGGGGGAGCCCATTGCCGGCCTGTATGCCGCCGGGCGCACCAGCGCCGGGCTGCCGGTGGCACCCTATATCGCCAGTGGTATTTCGGTGGGCGACGGCAGCTTTTTCGGTCGTCGCGCCGGCGCCCATGCGGCGGCACGGGCCAGGGAGGGTAAGGTATGAGGTTCAGGGTGTTGTTGTTGCTGGGCGCGTTGCTATCGCCGGCGTTCGCGCAGGCGGAGCAAGTGGCGGGCGATGCCGAGCGCGGCCGATTGGTGTTTGGTCCCTGTCGTACCTGCCACTACCCGGAGAAAGTAGTGGGGCACAACAACGGCCCCAGCCTGTGGAATATCATCGGCACGGTGGCAGGCAGCCAGCCCGGCTTTGACTACTCCGAGGCGTTCCGGCGCGCCGAGTTTGTGTGGACGCCAGAACTGCTCAATGTGTTTCTCGCCGACCCACAAAAGTTTTTGCCGGGCAACATGATGATGAGCGCGGGCGTGCCCGATCCCCAGGGTCGCGCCGACCTGATCGAATACCTCAAGCAGTTTCGGGAGTAGTGGTGCGCACAGCACACCCTACTCGGTGGCAGCGCTGTCATGTAGGGTGCGTCATGCGCACCGCTTTTACGTCTCCCGTCCAGCGTCCCGCCCGGCATTCACCATTGGCGATCCCCGCCGCCGGTGCTAGGCTGCGCGCTGTGTTTATCTGTCGCGAGAGTCTGCCACTGTGAGCCCCACCGCCAGAGCTGTGGTATGGATGTTAGGCGCGTTGGCTTCTTTTACCGCCATGGCCGTTGCTGCACGGGTGGTGTCCACCGAACTCAATACCTTCCAGCTGCTGTTTTTTCGCACCTCCATTGCCCTGCTGGTGCTGCTGCCGGTGTTGTTTATCGTTCGGCCGCCGCTGCGCAGCGCGCGACCGGGCGTGCACCTGATCCGCCACTGCGCCCACTTCGCCGGCCAGTACGGCTGGTTTTTTGGCATTGCCGCCATTCCCCTGGCGGAGGTGTTTGCGCTGGAGTTCACGGTGCCAATCTGGGCGGCGTTACTGGCGCCGCTGTTACTGGGCGAACGACTGAATCACATGCGCTACCTTGCAGTGGCCATGGGCTTTGCCGGGGCGCTGGTGGTGCTGCGCCCGGGGTTGGCGGTGGTGCACCCGGCGGCGCTTGCGGTGCTGGCCGGTGCCGCGGCCTATGGCGTTTCCCACTTGCTCACCAAGAAGCTGGCGGCGACCGATCACCCGCTGCTGATCCTGTTATACATGAATCTGGTGCAGTGGCCGCTGTCGGCGCTGCCGGTGATCTTCGACTGGCAAACACCGAGCCTGGCGCTGTGGCCCTGCCTGACCGCGGTGGGGGTCACCGCGCTGACGGCACACTATTGCATGTCGCGGGCATTGGCGCTGGCGGATGCCACGGTGGTGATTCCGGTAGATTTTCTGCGCCTGCCGCTGGTGGCGCTGTTGGGCTGGTTGCTTTACAGCGAGGCCATTGATGTCTTTGTACTGCTGGGGGCAGCGCTGATGTTTGCCGGTAACTATCTCAGTATTCGCCATGAGCTGCGGCGGCGGCCGCTATCGCAGGATTCGCCCTGACGCTATAAGTGGCGCTGCAGAAACTCCGCCAGCGCGGTGCTGGCCATGACCCGCGTTTTTGGGTCGCGGCCGCGAATAATGCCGCGGTCAATGCAGTGCTCCAGTGCATCGG
>JBFHRT010000393.1:0-2868 GCA_041591575.1 Spongiibacteraceae bacterium | reverse complement strand
CCGCCCAGGGCGACTGCGGCTCGTAGCGATCCGCCCGCTGGCGCGCGCTACGCTCGCGCAGGCAGCTGTAGGCCAGCGCCGCCAGTGCCACCTGCTCGTCCGGCAACTCGGGGGCCGCGGGAAACAGCTGCTCGCGGTGCTGCTCGATAAAATGAGTGCTGATATCGGCGGCGCGGAAAGCGGCGTGCCCCGCCAGCTGCGCCAGAAACGGGATGTTGGTGGTCACACCGGCGATGCGGTACTGACGCAGCGCCTGCCGCAGCCGGCTCAAGGCCTGCTGGCGGTTTTCACCCCAGACCACCAGCTTGGCGATCATGGGGTCATAGTAAGGCAATATATCGTCGCCACCGCGCACGCCGGTATCGATGCGCACATGCTCGCTCTGGGGCGGCTCCACCAGGTAGTGCAGGTGGCCGGTGGCGGGCATGAAATCTTTCTGCGGGTCTTCGGCGTAGATGCGAGCCTCAAACGAATGGCCGTTGATGCTCAGCTGGTCTTGGCGTTTCGGCAGCGACTCACCGGCAGCCACGCGCAGCTGCCAGACCACCAGATCCTGGCCGGTGATCATCTCGGTGACCGGGTGTTCTACCTGCAGCCGCGTGTTCATCTCCATAAAGTAAAAGCGATCGCCATCCAGCAGGAATTCCACGGTGCCGGCGCCGACGTAGTCGATGGCCCGTGCTGCGGCCACCGCGGCCTCACCCAGTTGCTGGCGCAGATCTGCCGACAGGCCCGGTGCTGGCGCCTCCTCGATGATTTTCTGGTGGCGGCGCTGTACCGAGCAGTCGCGCTCGAACAGGTACACGCCGTTGCCGTGACCGTCGAAAAACACCTGCACTTCCACATGGCGGGGCTGCTGGATATAGCGTTCCACCAGCAACTGGTCGTCGCCGAATGCCGAGCGCGCCTCGCGCTTGGCGGCCTCGGCGGTTTCAACAAAGGCGGCGGGCTCAAATACCGGGCGCATGCCCTTACCGCCACCGCCGGCCACGGCCTTCAGTAACACCGGGTAGCCGATGCGCTCGGCTTCGCGCTGCAGCAGTCCCAGGTCCTGATCATCGCCGTGATAACCAGGTACCAGCGGCACGCCGGCATCTTCCATCAGCGACTTGGCGGTGGCCTTGGAACCCATGGCGGCGATGGCAGCTGCCGGCGGCCCGATAAATACGATATCGGCAGCCTCACAGGCAGCGGCAAAGTCAGCGTTTTCCGACAGGAAACCGTAGCCGGGGTGAATGGCCTGGGCACCGGTTCGAGTCGCCGCCTCGATGATGCGCTCGCCGCGCAGGTAGCTATCGCTGGCGGCGCTGGCGCCGATATACACCGCCTCGTCGGCCAGCTCCACATGCAGGGCATGGCGGTCGGCCTCGGAAAACACCGCAACCGTGTGCACGCCCATGGCGCGGGCGCTGCGGATGATGCGGCAGGCAATCTCGCCACGGTTGGCGATGAGAATTTTATCGAACATGGGTGAGTTCATCCTGTTGGGGCGCGTCGTGTCGATTGCGCCATGACGTCAGCAGGCGAGACGCAGGACGGGAGATGGAAGACGCAACGGCTGTCATCAACATCATGCGCTCCACTGCGGTTTGCGTTTTTGCAGAAAAGCCTGCAGCCCTTCCTGCCCTTCCGGCGAGACGCGTACCCGCGCGATCCATTGGGAGGTCTGCTCGCGCAGCGGCTCATCAATGGCGCTGCCGGCAACGCTGCGGATCAACTGTTTGCTCTCGGCCAGCGCCCGCGGTCCGTTGTTGAGCAGATGCTGCAGCAACGCGTCCACGGCGTCGTCCAGGTCCTCCGCCTCCGCTACCACTTCGCTGAGCAGGCCCAGCTGCTGTGCAGTAGCCGCGCTAAAGCGCTCACCGGTGAGAAAGTAGCGGCGCGCGGCGCGCGCGCCGATGGCGGCTATTACATAGGGGCTGATGGTGGCGGGTATCAGGCCAATTTTGACCTCAGACAGGGAAAAACTGGCCGCATCGGCGGCCACCGCCATGTCGCAGCAGCTGATCAGGCCGACGGCGCCGCCGAAGGCCGGCCCCTGCACCCGCGCCACGGTGGGCAGCGGCAAGCTGTTTAGCCGGTGCAGCAGCTCCGCCAGGGCGCGGGCATCACGCAGGTTGTCGGCCTCGCTGTAAGCGGCCATACGCTGCATCCAGCCCAGGTCAGCACCGGCGGAAAAGCTCTTGCCTTCGGCGGCCAGCACCAGCGCCCGTGCGCCATCGTCAGTAGCGATGTGTTCCAGCTCGGCGCTCAGTGCGGCGATGACCTGGTCGTCGAAGGCGTTGTGTTTTTGCGGTCGCGTCAGCGTCAGTGTGTAGACGCCGCGTTCGTCACGCTGATTGCGGATGTACTCGCTCATGCTTGTCTCCTGACACCCGTTCATCACATCCGGAAAACGCCGAAGCGGGTCTCGGCGATTGGCGCATTCAGGCTGGCGGACAGCGCCAGCCCCAACACGTTGCGGGTCTGGGCGGGGTCGATGACACCGTCATCCCACAGCCGCGCCGAGGCGTAATAGGGATGGCCCTCGCGCTCGTATTTTTCCAGGATGGGCTGCTTAATGGCGTCTTCCATGGCTTCGCTAAACTCGCTGCCCTCACGCTCGCATTTGTCACGCTGGATCTGGGTAAGCACGCCAGCGGCCTGCTCGCCACCCATCACCGAGATTCGTGCATTGGGCCACATAAACATAAAGCGCGGATCGTAGGCGCGGCCGCACATGCCGTAATTGCCGGCGCCGAAGCTACCGCCGATGACGACGGTTAACTTGGGCACCTCGGCACAGGCCACGGCGGTTACCATCTTGGCGCCGTGTTTGGCGATGCCCTCAGTCTCGTACTTGCTGCCGACCATAAAACCGGTGATGTT
>JBFHRT010000392.1:0-2876 GCA_041591575.1 Spongiibacteraceae bacterium | reverse complement strand
TCGTCTCGCCTGGCGCCTGCGCCAGCCGCTGCGGCGCGAGCCAGAGCTGTCGCAGCAGCGCGCTGCCTAGGTGATAATGAGCGTCTGTAATAACGCGGGAACACTATGAGTCATTTCGAACACGGTCGCCTGTGCGAGCTGGAGACTGGCGTCCATCGCCTGGTGGCGCCCAATCCCGGAGTGATGACCGGCCCTGGTACCAATACCTATCTGCTGGGCGAGCGCGACATCACCGTGGTCGACCCTGGCCCGCTCATGGCCGAGCATGTGGAGGCCATCCTGCGCGCCGCCGATGAGCTGGGCGGGCGCATCGCGCGTATTGTCACCACCCACACCCATAAGGATCACTCGCCGGCGGCGGCGTTGCTGCGCGAGCGCCTAAGTGATGCGGTGGAGTTGGTCGGCGCGGCCATCGACGACGATGGTTTTCAGGACGCCAGTTTTGCGCCGGATATGGCGCCCGAGCACGGCATTGATATTGCCATCGAAGGTGGTCAGCTCACCGCGCTGCATACCCCCGGCCACGTCGGCAATCACTTCTGCTATCTGCACCGCGCCAGCGGCCTGCTGTTCACCGGCGATCACGTGATGCAGGGCTCCACCGTGGTGATTATTCCGCCCGCCGGTGATATGGGGCACTACATCGAATCCCTGCAGCTGATGCGCCGCTATCCGCTGGCGGCGCTGGCGCCGGGCCACGGCGATCTGATTCGCGAGCCGGAAAAGGAAATCGACTGGCTGATAGCACACCGCCTGCAGCGCGAGGCCAAGGTTGTCGACAAGCTCCAGCACTGCCAGCCGGCGGACCTGGAGACTCTGGTGGTGCCGGTCTACGATGACGTCGATCCGGCCCTGCACCCGGTGGCCCAGTTTTCGTTGTGGGCACATTTGCTCAAGTTGCAGCGCGAGGGCAGGGTGGGCGAGCACCACGGGCGCTGGAGCTTGCTGTAAGTCCGGTCGAATTGTATGACATCGTCATACGGCTTATAGTGGTGGTCAGCGGCACTTGTTGGGAGCAGCGTCATGCGAATCAATGCGCGGCTGGATCAAGAAAGTGAGAAGGCCATCGAATTCCTTCGGCAGGCGACAGGCCTGCCGGTAACCGAGATCGTCAAGCACTCCCTGAAGCTTTACGTAAAGGAGCTGGAGTCGGACGCGCGCGCCAAGAATCAGCAGCTGTTGCACGAGCTGGCGGGCATTGCCGAAGGGTCTTCCGACGGCTCGGAAACCTACAAGCGCGATGTAAGGGACTACATCGATGAAAAATTTGCTGATCACTGACACCGGCTTTTGGTATGCGTTGATCAATGGCCGCGATGCCCACCATCGGCGAGCCAGCGACTTCCTGGCGAATTGTAATCGTTCGCTGGTGACGACGTGGCCGGTGATGACAGAGACCTGTTATCTGCTGCAGCGGCGAATGCCGTCCGAGGTGGTCGCCACGTTTCTGGGGCTGGCGCAGCGCCAGGTAATCAGTGTTGTGCCACTGGATAACGGTCACACTGGCCGCATGGCCGAGCTTATCTTGCAGTATCAGGATCTGCCCATGGATTTGGCTGATGCCTCGCTGGTGGTGCTCGCGGAGATACTGGGGCACGGAGACATCCTGTCGACCGATCGCCGCGACTTTCAGGCCTATCGCTGGAAAAACCGCAAGCCCTTTCGCAATCTGCTATTCCCAGATGACTGAAAGTCGGGAGCGGGCCGTCATATCTGTGCCAGACTCACACTAGATGCGCTGAAGACGAGAGGCCGTCATGCGGGTCGGCATCCCCAGTGAAATCAAGAGTCAGGAATTTCGCGTCGGCATGACCCCGGCCGGAGCGCGTGAGCTGGTGTCGCGAGGCCACGAAGTGCTGGTGCAGGCCAGTGCTGGCACCGGCAGCGGCTTTGCCGACGAGGACTACCTCAGGGCCGGTGCCGCGACGGTCGCTGACGCCGCCGAGCTGTATGGTCGCGCAGAGCTGCTGGTCAAGGTCAAGGAGCCGCAACCTGCCGAGTGTGCGCTGCTGCGCGAGGGCCAGGTGCTGTTCGCCTATTTGCACCTGGCACCGGATGAAGCCCAGTTGCAGGGGCTGCTGGCCTCGGGTGTCACTGCCATCGCCTATGAAACCGTGCGCGATGCCGATGGCCGGCTGCCGCTACTGGCGCCCATGAGCGAGGTGGCCGGGCGGGTGGCGGTGCAGGCCGGCGCCCACTGCCTGGAAAAGGCCCAGGGCGGTGCCGGCATCCTGCTGGGCGGCGTCAGCGGCGTCGATCCGGGCCAGGTGCTGGTGCTGGGTGGCGGCGTTGCCGGGCTCAATGCCGCGCGCATGGCGCTGGGGCTGGAGGCCGAGGTCACCGTGGTGGATCGCTCGCTGGCGCGGCTGCGGCAGATCGACGAGCTGTTCAGTGGTCGCATCAAGACCCTGTATTCCACCCTGGACGGCATCGAGCAGCAGCTGCGTGGCGCCGATCTGGTGATCGGCTCGGTGCTGGTGCCGGGGGCGGCGGCGCCCAGGCTGGTCAGCCGCGCCATGCTGGCGGAGATGAAACCCGGCTCGGTGCTGGCCGATATCGCCATCGATCAGGGCGGTTGCTTCGAGAGCAGCCGGCCCACCACCCACCAGCAGCCCACCTATGAAGAGGCGGGCATCATCCATTACTGTGTGGCCAATATCCCCAGCGCCGTGGCGCGCACCGCCACCCTGGCGCTGACCAACGCCACGCTGCCCTATGTGCTGGCCATTGCCGAGCGCGGCTGGTGCGAGGCGCTGCGCCATGATGCCGGCCTGCTGCAGGGTCTCAATGTGCACCGCGGCGAGGTCGCTTGCGAGGCGGTGGCGCGAGACCGCGGGCGGCCCTGGGTGGCGCCGGCCTCGGTGCTAGAGTAAAGC
>JBFHRT010000391.1:0-2878 GCA_041591575.1 Spongiibacteraceae bacterium | reverse complement strand
TGTGGCGATGCCACCGAACTGTTGCAGTCCGGTCAGGAAGTGACCGTATCCTGCGCCGAGGGCGACACCGGCCTGGTCTACGAGGGCCGGCTGGACTTTGATATCAGCCGCAACGAGCTGGATGCCATGCCCGAGCTGCCGTTCAAGATCATGATGAACGTCGGCAACCCGGACCGCGCCTTTGACTTCCAGGCCTACCCCAATGCCGGTGTCGGCCTGGCGCGCCTGGAATTCATCATCAACCGCATGATCGGCGTGCACCCCAAGGCGCTGCTCAACTGCGACAGCCTGCCGCGCGACGTGCAGCAGGCGGTCAAGCGCCGCGTTGCCGGTTATGCCTCGCCGGTGGATTTCTACGTGGAAAAACTGGTGGAGGGCATCGCCACTATCGCCAGCGCCTTCTACCCGAACCGCGTGATTGTGCGCATGTCGGACTTCAAGTCCAATGAATACGCGCACCTGATCGGCGGCAGCCTGTACGAGCCCGCCGAGGAAAACCCGATGCTGGGCTTCCGCGGTGCCTCGCGCTACATCGCCGACTCCTTCCGCGAGTGCTTCGAGCTGGAGTGCCGCGCGCTGAAGAAAGTGCGTAACGAGATGGGTCTGACCAACGTCGAGATCATGGTGCCCTTCGTGCGCACCGTCGGCGAGGCCAAGCAGGTAGTTGAGCTGCTGGCCGAAAACGGCCTGAAGCGCGGCGAAAATGACCTGAAAGTCATCATGATGTGCGAACTGCCGGCCAACGCACTGCTGGCCAACCAGTTCCTGGAGCACTTCGACGGCTTCTCCATCGGCTCCAACGACCTCACCCAGCTCACCCTGGGCCTGGACCGCGACTCTGGTCTGGTGGCGCACCTGTTCGACGAGCGCAACGAGGCAGTCAAGGTGCTGCTGAAGAACGCCATCGATGCCTGTAAGGCCCAGGGCAAATACATCGGCATCTGTGGCCAGGGTCCGTCGGACCACCCGGACCTGGCTCGCTGGCTGATGGAGCAGGGCATCGACAGCGTGTCGCTGAACCCCGACTCGGTGCTGGAAACCTGGATGTTCCTGGCCGAGGCGCTGCCGGCGGGTAATTGATAGCACTCGTCATTGCCAGGAGCCCGGTCACCGCAGGTGACCGGGCGACGAGGCAATCTCCGGAGGTTTGGCAGCGGACTGCGGGAGATCGCGACGGCGCTTAATAGCGCCTCGCGGTGACGAGCTACTTTTCAACCCGCGTCATTGCGAGTTGCCGCAGGCGACGCGGCACTCTCCTCCCGAGGCAATCTCCTCCCGAATGGCAGTGATCTCAACTAGATCGCCACATTGCCGCCACCGTGGCGAACCGCTATGCTGCGCCTGTCCAGGCCGCGCAATGTTTCCGCCCGTATGCAGTACCACCGCCTCGAACTGCTGATCAACCTCCACGACGGCTATCGCAAAGTCTTCAAAATTGACGCCAACCACCTGATGCTGGTGCAGCTGGAAGGGCAGCGCTATCTCATCGAAAGCTTCTGCCCGCACCGGGCTTACCCGCTGGCGGAGTCTGACCTGCAGGGCGATAGCCTGGTGTGCCCCCAGCACGGCTATCGATTCGATCTGGCCACTGGCGCTGTGCTCTATGCCAGCGAGGAGCCCTGCCGCGCGCTGCGTCGTTACGAGCTGGTGTACGAGGGCAATGAAGTAGGGGTCATGCTCTGAAATAGAGAGGCAGTGGCGCCGCGCGGTAGTGCTAGTGAAATACAAATGAGAATCACTTGCATTTGCCGTGACGCCTTTGTACCATGCGCCAAAATTTCCGTAATGGCGTATGAATGATGTCTGCAAAGCCCTGTTCGCGAGCCGCGCTGGCTCTCGCACTTGCTCCCCTGATCGCTACGGTCCAGGCTGAAGACAGTCCGGCAACGGCAGAGCGGAAGCTGGAAGAAATTGTGGTGGTGGGCGACCGCATCCAGCGCAATCTGATCGACAGCGCCAGCAGCCTCGCCGTCTTCGATGAAACTGCGCTGCAGGCCGAGCCCAACCGCGATCTCTACGACCTGCTGTTGCGGGTGCCCAATGTCAGTGCCGCCCGCGAGGACAAGTACTCCCTGCGCGGCATCTCCAACCAGGGCCTCACCGGCCGCGGCCGCCAGCTGGCCCACATCTTTATCGACGGCGCGCGCCAACAGGGGCGGGGCGTGGTGCATACCTTCGATGTCGAGCAGATCGAGATCTACCGCGGGCCGCAATCCACCGCCTTCGGCCCCAATTCCCTGGCCGGTGCCATCTACGTCAAGACCCGCGACCCCAGTGCCGAGTGGGGTGGCCGCCTTCGCTTGGGCGCGGCCAGCGACAACGGCCGCGAGGGCGCCGTTACCCTCAGTGGACCGCTGACCGACAGCTTGGGCATTCGCCTGACGGCCAGCCACAACCAGACCGATGGTGAGGTGGACAATGTCACCCTGGGACGCGACGACTGGCAGCGCCGCGAGCGCCGCCTGCAGCGTATCAAGCTGGCCTGGGACCCGGGCCAGACAGGTGGCTACAGCGCCCAGCTCACCGCCCAGAAAACCGCCCTGCGCGAGGGGCCGGAGCTGCTGCCGCTGGCCACCGCGGAAGCCGGTGTGGCCAGCGACAATGAAGTGGGCTTTTTCAATGACGACAGCGAAGTCTATGGCCTCACTCAGGTCTGGGAGTGGGGCGACGGCTACAGCTTCACCGCGCTGACCACCCTGGGCAAGACCGAGCAGCGTCGCCGCGGTGATTACGACGTCGGCCCCGAAGACCGCGGTATCTTCACCAACAGCTCCGATTACGAAAACCGCGCCCAGGAACTGCGTTTCAATTATCGCGGCCAGCGCGCCAGCACCGTTCTCGGGCTGTACGCTTCGGAAGAAGAGCTGTTCGGCGACTC
>JBFHRT010000390.1:0-2879 GCA_041591575.1 Spongiibacteraceae bacterium | reverse complement strand
GCTCATTGGAAAATTTAATGGGATTGATGAAATGGCGCGTGTATCATGCTTTTCAGTCTTTCACAGACCGTCTGCCAAAGACGCTACGGGGCCATGGAAATGGCTCTGTTTTCTAATCAATAACGCTACTGGAGGTTAAAAAGCCATGGGTGTACTCGTAGGTAAACCTGCTCCCGACTTTACTTGTGCTGCTGTGCTGGGCAACGGCGAAATCGTTGAGAATTTCACGCTGAGCGAGGCGATCAAGGACAAGTACGGTCTGGTTTTCTTCTACCCGCTGGACTTCACCTTCGTGTGCCCGTCTGAGCTGATCGCGCTGGATCACCGCGTTGCCAAGTTCAAGGAGCTGGGTGTGGAAGTGATCGGTGTCTCCATCGACTCCCAGTTCACCCACAACGCCTGGCGCAACACCAGCGTCGACAAAGGCGGTATCGGCGAGGTTGGCTACACGCTGGCCGCCGACGTGCGTCACGACATCTGCCGCTCCTACGACGTTGAAGCCGACGGCGGTGTTGCCTTCCGCGGTGCCTTCCTGATCGACAAGAACGGCGTTGTGCGCTCGCAGATCGTTAATGATCTGCCGCTGGGCCGCAACATCGACGAGCTGGTGCGCCTGGTTGAAGCGCTGCAGTTCCACGAAGAGCACGGTGAAGTCTGCCCGGCCGGTTGGCAGAAAGGCGACAAGGGTATGAACGCCTCTCCGGACGGTGTTGCCAAGTACCTGTCGGAAAACGCTGACAGCCTGTAATTAGCAGGGCTTGTCACCGAAAAGGGCCGCTTTAGCGGCCCTTTTTTGTGGGTAGGATAAGCACGCATGGTGGAATGTTTGAGCGCAGGGCGCTATAGCCAAGTGGCAAGCACGTGCGTAAGCTTGAATAAGCTATCAGTTACTTACGATACTGTGATGCAGTATTGGGTGTGAATCGAAACGGCGGCAGGGAGGTGTGCCGAGGTGGTTGTCATGAGCTCCAATCTAAGAGACCTGCCGATCGAACAGCGAATCCAGCTCGTTGAAGAGCTGTGGGATAGCATTGCCAGTGATCAGCAGGTCTTGGCATTGACGGACGAACAGCGAGCCGAGATTGACCGACGCTTGCGCGCCTACGAAGTCGATGGCGATAAGGGGCGGCTGGCTGGTGATGCGCTTCTGGATATTCGGCGCCGGCTTTAATGCGCCAAGTAAGGCTCAGGCTAGAAGCTGAGCACGACATTGAAGACGCAGCGCTGTGGTACCAATCCCAGCGCCAAGGACTCGGCCATCAATTTCTCGGCGAAGTGAGTGCCGTGCTTGGCGCTATTTCAGAGGGCGCGGAAAGCTTCCCCGTGGTTCACCGAGAGGTGCGTCGGGCACTGACGAAAAAGTTTCCGTTTGGCATTTATTACCGGATTGAAGCGGATTGCGTGGTGGTGCTGGCGGTCATCCACGCAAGTCGGCACCCGCGACAGTGGAAAGATCGGTCCTAAATTACTCCCCCGACCACTCCCAGCCGCCCAATTCCTGCCAGCGGTTGACGATATAGCAGAACAACTCCGCGGTTTTCTCGGCGTCGTATTCGGCGCTGTGGGCCTCGCTGCTGCTGAAGGCAATCTCGGCGCGCTTGCAGGCCTTGGCCAGCACGGTGTGGCCCAGTGCCAGCCCCGACAGGGTGGCGGTGTCCATCACCGAGAAGGGGTGAAAGGGGTTGCGGCGGATGCCGCAGCGCTCGGCGGCGGCCATCACGAAGCCGTGGTCGAAGTGGGCGTTGTGGCCCACCAGAATCGCCCGGGTGCAGCCGTGGGCCTTGACCCGCTGACGCACCGCCTTGAACAGCTCGCCCATGGCGGTCACTTCCTTCTGCGCCTCGCGGAAGGGGTGGTGGGGGTCGATGCCGGTAAAGTCCAACGCCGCCTGGTCGATATTGGCACCCTCGAAGGGGTGCACGTGGTAGCTGTAGGTCTTTTCCGGCATCAGGATGCCGTCGTCGTCCATACACAGCGTGGTAGCGGCGATTTCCAGAATGGCATCGGTGGCGCAATTGAAACCGCCGGTCTCCACATCTACGACCACCGGCAGAAAGCCGCGGAAGCGCTGGGCGATCAGGGTTTTTTCCTGGGGTTGAATATCGCTGTCGTCCATGTTCACGGCTGTACCCGCCACAGGATGTCCTCGCCGGCGCGCAGCGGCCGCAGCGGGTCGCCGCCCAGGGGCAGGCTGTCGGGGGCGGTCCAGCGCTCTTTGACCAGGGTGATGTTGTCGCTGTTGCGCGGAAGGCCGTAGAAGTCGGGGCCGTAGTGGCTGGCGAAGGCCTCCAGCTTGTCCAGGGCGCCGGCGCGCTCGAAGGCCTCGGCGTAGAGCTCGATGGCGGCGAAGGCGGTGTAGCAGCCGGCGCAGCCGCAGGCGGTTTCTTTCTTGTGCTGCGGGTGCGGCGCCGAGTCGGTGCCCAGGAAGTATTTGGGGTTGCCGGAAGTGGCGGCGTCGATCAGCGCCTGCTGGTGGCGGCCGCGCTTGAGAATGGGCAGGCAGTAGTAGTGCGGGCGAATGCCGCCGGCCAGCATGTCGTTGCGGTTGTACAGCAGGTGGTGGGCGGTGATGGTGGCGCCCACATTGCTGGGCGCGGCGCCGACGAAGTCCACCGCTACCTCGGTGGTGATGTGTTCCAGCACCACTCGCAGCCCCGGGTGCTCGCGCACGATGCGCTGCAGGTGGGTTTCGATAAAGCGCGCCTCGCGGTCGAAGATGTCGATCTCGTTGTCAGTGACTTCGCCGTGCACCAGCAGCGGCAGGCCGTGCTTTTCCATGGCCTCCAGCACCGGGCCCAGTTTGCTGATGTCGGTGACGCCGTCGGCGGAGTTGGTGGTGGCGCCGGCGGGGTAGAGCTTGGCGGCGTAGACGATGTCCG
>JBFHRT010000389.1:0-2882 GCA_041591575.1 Spongiibacteraceae bacterium | reverse complement strand
TTCTTCCGCAACAAAACCGTAACCCAGGAAAAGCTGGAGACGCTGATCTTTATCACGCCGCGGATCCTGGCCGAGACTCTGGTGCAGTAAGCGGACGATGAAGAAGCCCAGAACCGTGTTCCTGGTCGGCCCCATGGGGGCCGGCAAGAGTACCATCGGTCGGCTGCTGGCCGATGAGTTGCGCCTGGAATTCAAGGACGCTGATCGCGAGATCGAGGAGCGCAGCGGCGTCGATATTCCCTGGATTTTCGATTGCGAGGGCGAGGACGGTTTTCGCAAGCGCGAGACCGCTATGTTGCAGGAGCTGGGTGAGCTCGATGCCGTGGTGGTGTCCACCGGCGGCGGTGCGGTACTGCGCGACGAAAATCGCCAGCTGATCGCGGCGCGGGGTGTGGTGATCTATCTTTATGCTTCGGTGGCCGAGCAGGTGCGTCGTACCGCCAAGGATCGCAAGCGGCCGCTGCTACAGCAGGGGGATCCAGCGGCCATTCTGCGAAACCTGATGGATATCCGCGACCCGCTCTATCGTGAGGTCGCTGATATCATTGTCGACACTGACGGCCGCAGCCCGCGCGCGGTGGTGCAGGACCTGGCTCGACAGCTGCAATAAGCAACAGCAAAAGGCGTAAGGCCGCAGGTTGGCTCACTGAAGTTGACGAAGCTTCTGCATCCAGGCCGCAATGCCGCTATAACATTGCCACTCGGGCCGCGTTGCGGAGCATACGACTCCCGCCGCGCGGCCTGCTACAATGGCGCTCCCTGAAGTAACCGCCGAGATTGTGTCCATGCAAACCTTGCAACTGGAGCTGGGTGAGCGCAGCTATCCTATCTATACTGGCGCTGGCCTGCTGAGTGAGGCGGATTTGTGGCGGTCGCATATTGCGGGGTCCCAAGCCTGTATCGTTACCAATGAAACCATCGCACCGCTATACCTGTCACAGCTGCAGAGCTCGCTGGCGGGGCTTGCCACGCTGTCGACGGTTATCCTGCCTGATGGCGAGCAGTACAAGACCCTGGACGTATTGAGCCGGATCTTCGACACCCTGCTCGAGGATGGGCACAACCGCAACACCACCCTGATCGCGCTGGGCGGAGGCGTGGTTGGTGACATGACCGGCTTTGCCGCCGCCAGCTACCAGCGCGGCGCCCACTTCATCCAGATGCCAACCACCCTGCTGGCAATGGTGGACTCCTCGGTAGGTGGCAAAACCGGGGTCAATCACCCGCTGGGCAAGAATATGATCGGTGCCTTCTACCAGCCCCGCTGCGTGGTCGCCGACACTGAGCTGCTGAGCAGCCTGCCGCCGCGTGAGCTGGCGGCGGGCATCGCTGAGGTCATCAAATACGGGCTGATCTGCGACGCGCCCTTCTACGACTGGTTGGAGGCCAATATCGATGCGCTGGTCGCCCGCGACCCGGCGGTGATGGCCGAGGCCATCCACCGCTCCTGCGTCAACAAGGCTCAGGTAGTGGCCGAGGACGAGCGCGAGGGCGGCCGTCGCGCCATCCTCAATCTGGGGCATACCTTCGGCCACGCCATCGAGGCGGCCCAGGGCTACGGCAGCTGGCTGCACGGTGAGGCGGTGGCAGTGGGCATGCTGCTGGCCGCGCAGTTGTCGGCACGCTTGGGCTGGCTGGCACAGGCCGAGGTTGGGCGTTTGCGGGCGCTGCTCGAGCGCGCAGGCCTGCCGGTGGCGGTGCCCGCCGATATGGCGGTGGACCAGTATTTGTCACTGATGGCGCGCGACAAGAAAGTGCTGGATGGCCGCCTGCGACTGGTGCTGCTGCGCGGCCTGGGTGAGGCGGTGGTCACCAGTGAGGTGGCGCGGGCCGATATCGAGGCGGTGTTGCGCGAGGCTGGCGCCAGCTGAGGCGCTGATTTGCTTAATTATTGAGCGAATTTCCGCCGTGAATTTGTCGGCAATCGCCCGGCCGTGTAGAATGTCCGTCCTTTTTTGAGGAAGATTGCTTTTCTCAGTCTTTTTGCTCCAGCTATCTTTCTGTTTTTACTAGGTTTTTTCGAGAGTCGATTTATGAGTACAGGCCTGTACAGACCTGAGGACGTGCGCGACAACTGCGGATTCGGCCTGATCGCCCATATGGAGGGCGACGCCAGTCACCGCTTGTTGCAGACCGCCATCGAATCGCTGACCTGTATGACCCACCGCGGCGGCATCGCAGCGGATGGCAAGACCGGTGACGGCTGTGGTCTGTTGCTGAAAAAACCCGACAGCTTCTTGCGCACCGTGGCGCGCGAAACGCTGGGTGCCGAGCTGAGCGAGGTTTACGGCGTCGGTCAGATCTTCCTCAGCCAGGACGAGGCGCTGGCTGATCGCGCCCGCGCTGAAGTTGAAAAGGCCCTGGCAGAGCAGGGCCTGGAAGTGGCCGGCTGGCGTGTGGTGCCCACCAATCCCGAGGTCTGTGGCGAGATTGCACTGGAAAGCCTGCCGCGTATCGAGCAGGTCTTCGTCAACGTCAAGAGCGGTAGTGAGCGCGAGCTGACTACCGGTCTGTTCGTGGTGCGTCGCAAGGCCGAGATGGCCCTGGCTGACGATCCTGACTTCTATATCTGTAGCCTGTCGGCCTCAGTGGTGTCCTACAAGGGGCTGGTGATGCCGGTGGATCTGCCGCGCTTCTACCCGGACCTGGACGACGAGCGCCTGGAAACCGCCATCTGCGTATTCCACCAGCGCTTCTCCACCAATACCATGCCGCGCTGGCCGCTGGCCCAGCCTTTCCGCATGCTGGCCCACAACGGTGAGATCAACACCATTGAGGGTAACCGCAACTGGGCTGAGGCGCGCGCCGCCAAGTTCGACAGCCCACTGCTGCCCGACGTGCAGGAGCTGGCGCCGCTGGTCAACCGCACCGGTTCCGACTCC